>JBDHGR010000104.1:0-10462 GCA_039589815.1 Gemmatimonadota bacterium
GAGGTTACAGGGCGGGATTGAATGACGCCTGGCAAGGCCAGGTGAAAACTGAAAAAGAATGCGGCCGGGGGGAGACCATCCCTCCGGCCGTTTTCACGGGGTCAACTCCTGTAGCGGATCCCTGATGGGGCCGTTGTCTCTTTCAGGAAGCCAACATCTCCTTCAGGAACCTCGTACCCTCGTCCTCGGTCCAGAACGTGGGGAGGCCGGGGATGGACCCGCCCAGAAACCCCACGTGGCCTCCCCTGCGAGCGAAGGCTGGGAAGAGAAACGGGTTTTCTGCCACAATCTCGTGGGGGATGGAACGAGGCGGAAGAAAGGGATCGTTCCGTGAATGAAAGAGGAGGGTCGGTACCCGGATCCTGTGCAGGAACTGGTTACAGCTGCTTTGACGATAATAATCCGCCGCGTCTTTGAAGCCGTGGAGGGGGCCGGTGGCATGATCGTCGAACTCCTGGAGGGTCCGGGATGCATAGACCTTCCTGAGATCCAGAATGGGCGACAGGAGCCCTTCTTTGGCCTTCACCTTCTCTTTCAGCTGTCTCAGGAAGTAACGGGCATAGAGCCAGCCGAGCGCTCCCTGCTCAAGGTACACGGCCCCGGTGGCGAGATCGTACGGGACCGAGATCCCCACGGCCGCCTTCACGAGCCCCCTCCCCCCGTCCTCCCTCTCCCCTAGGAGCTTCAGGAGAACATTCCCCCCCAGAGAGAATCCGATGGCCCCCAAAGCCCGTCGGGGCCAACGACCCCTCAGGAACCGAAGGACATGGACCACGTCCTCCGTTCCCCCGGAATGGTACAAACGAGGTTGGAGGTTCATCTCGCCGGAGCAGGATCGGAAATTCAGTCCTACGGTGGCCAATCCCCGGGCCCGGAGAGCATGGGCTGCCTGGATCATGTAGGGGCGTTGGGTGAACCCTTCGAGGCCGTGAAGGAGAAGGACGAGGGGGGCTTCGGGATTCGGGTCGGGGCCGAAATCCAGGTCCAGGAAATCACCGTCGGGGGTGTCGATCCGCTCCCGCTTGTAGGGGAAGGATCCGGACTGCCGGAGGTATTTTCCTCCCAAGGTCTGGAGGTGGCCCCCGGGGAGCCACCAGGACGGGCGGAAGGGGGCAACGGTGAATCTCGGCGGACTCTGCATCATCCTCAAAACTTAGGGTGGGTAGGGCTCCCGGCGAAGAGGAGGCCCTGATTTTCCCTTCGTATTGGGACCCCGTACGAATATCGCGTAGATTCGTTTCCGATGAGCTCCAACAACGACACCCCCAATAACGGCTCGGCGCCCGCGGTCCCGCCTGGGCTAGCCCTATTCGGGGCGGTCACGGCCGTGTCACTAGCCGGTCCCCTGGTCCGTTTTTCCGGAGCCCCGGCCCTGGCCATTGCTGGGTGGCGTCTTCTCTTCTCCGTTGCATTCATCGCTCTGGTCCTCGTCTTCAGGCGGAGCTTCCTGAAGGGGGCGCGGATCAACCGGAGGGATTGGTTCCTCGGTATCGCCGCCGGGCTCCTCCTGGCCGGGCATTTCTGGGCCTGGGTAGCTTCCATCCAGTTCACATCAATCGCGAACTCGGCGGTCCTGGTGAGCACCCAACCCCTTTTTGTAGCGGGCCTCTCCGTGGCGTTCCTGGGGGAGCGCCCCACCCGTCGGCAGTGGGCAGGGATCCTGGTGGCCATTCTCGGAGCCGTGGTCATCGGCTACGGTGCCTTCGGTTTGGGTGGAAAAGCCCTGCTGGGAGACGCCCTGGCGCTCTCGGCCGGAGTGATGGCGGCCGGATATTTCTCCATTGGCCGGAGCTTGAGGCAGAAGCTGGACCTCTGGGCCTACATCGGGATTGTCTACGGCGCCGCGGCGGTGCTCCTCCTGGTCGCTGTCCTGGCATCCCCAGGGGTGCCTCTCACCGGTTATCCGGCTCAGGACTGGTGGGTATTCCTTGCTTTGGCGGCGGGACCCATGATGCTGGGCCACACGGGCATCAACTACGCTCTGAGGTATTTTCCGGCATACATGGCGAACCTCGCCTCCCTTGGAGAGCCGGTGGGGGCGACCCTCATTGCTTGGGTCCTCCCGGCCATTGCGGAGGTCCCTCCACCGCAGACCCTCCTCGGCGGCTTCCTGATCCTGGTGGGCATAGCCCTTGGCACCCTGGGGTTCGGGAGCGAAACTGAGTCCAGCGTAGACTGAGGCCCACGCAGACAGAGGCCGTCCCGGGCTCAAATCGCTGCGGCCTGACACAGCCCGACACCCGCAAACCAGAGGCAACAATGCCGGCTCCGACCCGTTTCCCCGCGCCCCGACTCGTGCCGGCTTTTGTGGCTCGCCCCTTTCGCCCGGCCAGTTTGGTTTCCCTGGTTTCCATCGGCCTCCTGCTTTCCTTCGGCGTCCTGACGTCCTGCGGGCCGGCCCCGGTCCCGAATGAACCGGTAGGGGACGTGGCTCCGCCACCCACACGACCATCCGACGGCCTCCTCCAGGACCCGGCTCTTCAGCAGGTAGTGGATCTTCAGGTTGCCAGGGATGGCGCGGCCCTCACGGCGCTCCTCCGATCGGCTGATGCGGTGGTACGGGCTCGGGCAGCATACGGCCTTGCTTCGGTCCAGGACCCCGATGCGGGATCGGCCCTAGCCGCGCTCCTCACCGACCCCGATGCCGGGGTCCGGCGGGATGCTGCCTTCGCCCTGGGGCAGATCCAGGATCCCTTGTATGGCCCGGTCCTCCTGGGTGGCCTTGAAGATGAGGAGGATCCGGAGGTGCGGCTGCGGCTCCTGGAAGCGGCGGGAAAAGCCGGGGATTTGAAGATCCTCGAGGACCTCATTGCCCTGGATCTTTCTGGGGAGGAGGAAGCGGCAAGGAACCTCGCCGTCGCCCGCCTTGGAACAAGGGGTTTCACCCTCCCCACCGGCATCAGTTACCTGGTGGGAGCATTGGAGACCGAGTCGGTGGAGGCGAGGAAGAACGCCGCCTACTACTTCGGCCGGAACGAAACGACCACTCCGTGGGCCGGATCGGCGAGCTCCATCCGAGCTGTCTTGGACGAGCTCCCCCCGTCCGACCCGGCGGCCATGCACCTTCTGGTGGGTCTGGCCCTCCTGGGTGACATGGGGGACAACCCCCGTTTTGTGGCGTGGATGAGGGGATCACCGGACTGGAGGATTCGGACCAACGCAGCCGTTGGGACCACCGGCCGGACCGGAGACCGACGGATCAGGGAGGCCCTCCTGGATGCGTTGGACGAACCCAGCACCCATGTGGCAACCTCGGCCGCGGATGGGCTCACTCGGGTCCAACAGCTCTCCTCGACGGAACGGGACGCTTTGAAAGAGTGGGTGGCCGATCATCCTCAGGAATGGCGGCGAGCAGGCCCCATTCTGGCGGTCCTGGGTCGGGTCGGTGAGGGCGCTTTTCTCCGTGAATGGCTGGCGAACTGGTCGGAGGAGGAGGTGATTCCCCGGACCCGTGGTATTGGGGCCCTGGCCTTCGTGCCTTCCCCCGACGCCACCCAGGACCTAATGGATCTGGCGAGGTCGTCGCAATCACAGATCAGGGGGACCGCGCTGGGAGGGTTGGCACGCCGGTGGAGAGTGGACCAGAGAGATCCGGAAACGGTCGCCCGCTATTTCCAGATCTTCAAAAGCGGCCTCGAGACGGGGGATCCCTCGGCCGCCTTCATCGCAGCCCCGGCCCTGGCTGACTCGACCTTCCTGCCTCTGGGATCCCTGGAACTCCTCATGACCGAGTTCGGAAAGCTGGCTCCTCCGGGAGACCTGGAGAGCATGCAGGCCATCCTCCGGTCCATCGGGGCCACGGGGACTCCGGAGGCCGAGAGCTTCCTTCGGGGCCAGGTCGCTGTCTCGGAGGGCGCCCTCCGAACTTCCGCTTCCCGAGCCCTCTCGGCCATCACGGGGGAGGAAGTTGTGGTTTCGGAGGTGGTGGAAGCCCCTGGAAGGCAAGTGGACTGGGAGGCGCTGGCAGCTTTGGGATCCAGGCCCAAGCTGATCCTGGAAACCGAAAAAGGGACGGTCACGGTGGTCCTGGATGCCGAGAGTGCGCCGATGACGGTTCAGACCATCGCAGGATTCACCCAGGAAGGGCTCTACGACGGCACTCCCTTCCATCGTGTGGTTCCGAACTTCGTGATCCAGGGTGGCGATTTTGCTCGCCGGGATGGGTTCGGGGGGCCTGGGTTCTCCATCCGAAGCGAGTTCACCCAGATCCCGTATCGCCGGGGTGTCCTTGGCATGGCCAGTGCGGGGAAGGACACGGAAGGGTCTCAGTTCTTCATCATGCATTCCATGGCCCCGCACCTGGACGGGGGATACACCGCTTTTGGATGGGTCGAGTCGGGCATGGACGTGGTGGATGTCTTGTATGCCGAGGACCAGATTCTGACAGCCCGGATCGAGCCAGACGGATCGTGAGGACCCGGTGACTCGGGGCTTCTCGGAGGGGCTCCGGTACGCCGTCATCGGCGCCCTGGGTTTCTCGGTCATGAGCGCCTGCGCAAAGCTGGCCGGAAGCCGGCTTCCCAGTCAGGAGATCGTGTTTTTCCGGGCCATTGTGGTGACGGGCCTCACCTACTCCGCCATTCGAAGCCGGGGGCTGAATCCCTGGGGATCGGAAAAGGGGCTTCTCCTGATGAGGGGCCTTTTTGGTTATGCTGCACTCAGTTGCTTCCTTTGGGCCGTGATTCGGTTGCCCCTGGCCGATGCCACCGTCATCCACTTCACCAATCCTGTTTGGACGGCCCTGTTGGCTGCCCTCTTCATCGGGGAGGTGCTGAGGGGTTGGGAAGTGTTGTTGGCCATCGTGGCCCTGGGCGGGGTGATCCTCGTTGCCCGGCCAGGGTTCCTCTTCGGCGATGTCTCGGGGCTCGACCCGGTGGCGGTTGGCGCGGCCCTGGCTGGAGCGGTTCTCTCGGCCGCCGCCTATGTCGCGGCTCGCAAACTCACCCGGACCCATGACCCTCTGGTCATCGTTTTCGCCTTCGCGGCGGTGTCCTTGGTGGGGTCCGTGCCTCCCACTCTTTCCGGGTTCGTAGCGCCGGGTGGATTGGAATGGCTACTTCTGCTGGGGGTAGGCCTTGGGGCCCAGGGCGGGCAGATCTACGTCACCAAGGCCTTGAAGGTGGAGAAGGCCGCAAGAGTCATGGCGGTGGGATATCTGCAGATCGTTTTCGCCGCGGCCTGGGGCTTTCTCCTCTTTCAGGAGATCCCGGACCGGTGGACCGGTCTGGGCGCGGCCATCATCATCGGATCCACCTTCGTGATGGGCCGGCTGCACCCCGTGGCCGCCCCGAGGGGGCGTTAGGGGCCGCCCCAAGGGGGCCGTTAGGGGTCGCCCCAAAGGGGCGTTAGGAGCCGCCCCAAAGGGGGCGTTTAGGGCCAGCGCCTGAGGAAGCGCCGGCCCCGTCTTCCGCCCGTTAGCTCCCCGGATCCAGGATCTCGTCGATCCTTTCCACTATATCCTGTAGATGGAGTCGGGTGGCGGTGGATGCACCCCGGAACACAAAAGCTGTTTGAATGCGTTGTTTCAGCGTCGCCAACTCCCCGCGAAGGAAGGGCACGATGTCGGTCGGAACCGCGGCTTCATCGATCATGACGGCCCCCACCCGGGCTACGTATGCTCGTTGCAGGTTTCTGCGGTAAGGATCGACCTCCCCTCCGGTTCGTAGCTCCGCCCATACCGATTCCCGGAGTCCTTCCAGCATCTCCCCCAGGCTGTACGCCATGTCCCCCCGGAAGGCAGCATCCTCGATGAGGCGCTTCATTCGGTCCACATCCATGACCCGGGCCAGGGCCCCAGCCTGCAGCTGCTGGATCCGGTCCTGGCTCCCCGAGTCCTGGATTCTGTAGAGGAGCTCCCGGTCCAGCATCCAGTTGGGTGTCTGAAACACCTGCCGGTCCAGGTAATCCATGGCCCGGCGCTGGGTGGCCTCGGGGACGGGGATGTAGGGAGGCCCGGTCTGGCTCTGATCACGGCGGGTCCAGACCACGCCACCGATGTTGGTGACCACGTGCCCCACATAGAGGTTCCACTGTCCCAGAATGGCGTTGTAGAGCTCGGCGATCTGGCCATAGTCCTTCCCGAACTCTCCGGCCCAATCCCTCAAATTCGCCACCGTGAGCTTCAGGTTTTCCACTCCGAGGTCCGAGGCCCGCATGGCGTCGTTCCCTAGCGCCTCCGAAAGGGAAGTGGGATCGGACCGGCTCCCGTCGCCGAACCGGTAGGTGGGATCGTCGGCCTTGGCGATGATCCACTCCCGGAGAGTGGGAAGTTCACTCTCAGGAGAATCCGCATCGAGGATGGGCCGATACCCCCAGTCGATGTTGTAGAGGTCGTAGGGTCCGATCTTGGGGTTGTAGCAGGTGTCGTCCCCGGGTTGGGCCACATAGTTGAACCGAGCGTAGTCCATGATGGTGGTAGCGGTTCCATTCCGGCACACGAAATCCGTTCGAAGGGAATCCACGGGCCACATGGCCGAAGACTTCATGTTGTGGGGTAGCCCCAAGGTATGTCCGACCTCGTGAGAGGACACAAAACGGATCAGCTCCCCCATGACCTCGTCGTCGAACTCCACCCCCCTGGCCTCGGGGTTGGCAGCGGCCGTCTGAACGAAATACCAGTTCCGCACCAGGTTCATGACGTTGTGGTACCACTGTATGTCACTCTCCAGGATTTCTCCGGATCTGGGGTCATGGATGTGAGGACCAGACGCGTTCTGGACGGAGGAAGCGAGGTAACGGATCACCGAGTAACGTGCGTCTTCGGGGCTGAATTCCGGATCCTCCTGGGGAGACGGCGGGTCTCTGGCGATGATGGCATTACTGAACCCGGCGGCCTCGAAGGCCACCTGCCAGTCCTCGATTCCTTGCTTCAGGTAGGGGCGCCACTTTTCCGGCGTGGCAGGATCGATGTAGTAGACGATGGGCTTCACCGGATCCACCAACTCGCCCCGCAGGAAGGCCGCTGTGTCGGAAGGTTCCAGCCTCCAACGGGTGATGTAGCGCCGGGTCTCGGCTTTCTGGTTGTCCAACCCGAAATCCGTGTGTTGGACCGAGAAGAACCCCACCCGCTCGTCCCAGAGCCGCGGCTGCATGGGTTCTTCGGGCAGGAGAACCATGGAGTGGTTCGTTTCGAGGGAGATGGTGTTGGTGGGGCTATCGGCGGGAGGATCGGTGGCCTCGTACGTCAGGACCCGCCGGACCTCCACATTGGTGGGGAAGCTCTTGCTCCAGAGGAGGAAGGTCCGGTCAGGATCGACCCGCCGGACGCCGAAGGTCTCCCTCTGCGTCTTCCGAAGACCGAGGAGTGGGATGTCGGAGGTGAAGAGGTCCGATACCTCCACGACCACCGCCCCCGAGTCAGGCGAGAGGGCTTCGATGTCGAAGGCCGAGATAATGGGCTCAAAATTGGAGTTCTCCACCGCCCGTGAGATGGGCCGGGAGTCCTCGGCGACGTTCTCGTAGTTCATGCGCCGAAGCAGGACCCGGTCACCCAGGCGCTGCCATGTCACCACGGAGAAATCCGACTGCCCCCCTCCGAATCCGACGCCGTTTGCCGTCTTCGCTATGCGGGACTGGAGGAGCATCTCCCGATCCATGAGGGACAGGGGGATCTCGAAGAAGAGGTCATCCCCATCCCTGTGGACTTTGAAAACACCGTCGTCCGTAACGGACGACGCCGTGATGACTTCTGTGTATTCCTTCAGGCCTTCCTCCTGATCGGAGGATCGTTCCCCTTCCTCACCTTGTGGGCCAGGGGTGGCAGGTGCGGTGCCGCCGCCAGCACACCCCGCGAGGGAGATGAGGGCGATGACCGGGAGGGCGAAAAAAAAGACCGAAGAGGTGCGTTTCAGATTCATGGTCCGGCTCCGGCGTTGATCCTCCGTTGATCGTGAAAAGACGAGGCAAAGTGGGGATTGGCGGCGGGCGCCGGAAGACCCATGGAAGGCATGTCTTTGGAGCCCCAGGGTGGTCTAACCCGGAAACACTTGTATTCCGGGGAAATCTGCCTGCGTTAAGACCAGGTGGTCTAAACAGGTAACAGGTTTAAAGACCCTGCTATACCTTGAAACTTTTTCAGGCTTGTTTACGTTGTTCACACTATGAGCATTCAAAGAGAACAAATCTTGAAGTGTGCCTGTGACCTCTACCTCTCCGACGGGATCGAGGGATTGTCCATGCGGAAGCTGGCGAAGTGTGTCGGCTGCACCGCCCCGGCCCTCTATCGGCATTACGAGAGCAAGGAGGAGGTAATCCAGGACGTGGTGGCCGAGGCTTACCGCCTCTTCACGCAGTACCTCTACCGGGCCCTGGAAGGCCGGACCCCGTCAGAGCGGTTCACCATGGCAGGACGAAGCTACTTCGATTTCGCCATGGAGCAGCCGGCCCTCTACGAGATCATCTACATGCCCAGGGAAATCCTCGGTGCGCACAGCGCTGACTCGACAGTTGCGGACCAGGCGTGCGCAATTGGGCAGTTCTGGACGGACCGGGTCAGGGAGATGATGGATGCGGGCTTTCTCAAAGAGCGGGACCCCTTCGAGGTATCCAATACGCTCTGGGCCCACGCGCACGGGATGATCTCCATCTATCACCGGGGTCTCCTGCCCGTGAGTGACGCAAAAGAGTTCCGGATTCTGATGGTCGAATCCTTCTCCCGCGTGATGGAAGGTCTTGGAACGGAGGCCTTCAGGGGCGTGATGGACGACATCCGGGAAGCCCGGATCCAAGAGATTTTGACGGCGTAATCCTGAGCCTTCGGAGTTCGGGCGCTAGGCGAGCCCAGGCCCGAGTGAGAATTCGAAACGAGCCGATACGATGAAGATAGAAGCGAAAGCCTTACTCCTGGTCTTCCTGCTGGTGCCGACGGGGATGGTAGAGGCTCAGCCCCAGGGAGACCAAGAGACGATCACCCTTTCCATGCGGGAAGCCGTTGATGTGGCTCTGCGGCAAAGCCTGGATATCCAGGACGCGTATCTGGCGCTGGAAGATGCCGACGAGCGGGTCGCAGAGGCCTGGAGCGGCGTGATGCCCCGGGTCGACTTTTCCGGTAGCTACACGCGAAACATCGCGCCGGCAGTTTCCTTCCTTCCAGCCGAGTTCTTCGGAGGGGAGCCGGGGGAGTTCATCCAGGTCCAGTTTGGCGCCGACAACTCCTGGGCAACCAGCCTGGTTCTGGATCAGCCTCTGTTCGACGCCCTGGCTTTCATAGGCGTGGGAGCAGCGGCCCGTTACAAGGGCCTCCAGGAAGAAGTGTTTCGGGGCAGGGCGCAGACTCTGGTTACCCGGGTCCGCCTGGCCTACTACGGACTCCTTCTGGCTCAGGAGGACTCCCGCCTCATCACGGAGTCGGTGGACCGGGTCCGGCAATCGCTGGAAGAAACCCAGGCCCTTAATCGGGCCGGGATCGCCTCGGACTACGACGTGCTTCGTCTCGAGGTCGAGCTGGCGAATCTGGAGCCGAACCTGCGCCGTGCCGACAACGCCATCACCCAGTCCAGACGGCAACTGGCCATCGAGTTGAACCTGGAGCAGATGGAAGGCCTCCGGGTCACCGGGAGCCTCGCTGCCATGGACCTGGAGAGCGTGGAGGGGAACAACGAGGCGAACAGGGAGATTTTGAGTCTGGGCCGCCTGGACCTGGCCCTGACCTCCGGCATGGACGAGGTGCTGGAGGTGGCCATGGAAGGACGTTCCGATCTGAAGCAGATGGAGCTCATGGAAAAACTCAGGACGGCGGAGATGAAGGCTGAGCAGGCCGAGTTCTTCCCGAAGGTTTCGATCTTCGGAAACTACTCCATCAACGCCCAGCAGAACGGCTCGCCGAATTTCTTCGGTGATGAGGAGTTGCGGGCTACCTCCAAGTGGTTGGGAGTCTCCATCTCCCTCCCCGTTTTCACAGGGTTTAGCCGGAGGTCCCGCGTCGACCAGAAGCGGGCTCTCCTGAATCAGGCGAAGAACCAGAGCGCCTTGGCCCGGCTTCAGGCCGAAGGCCAGGTGAAGTCAGTCAGAGAACAGGCAGAGGAAGCTTTGGACCGGGCCCGAGGCCAGCAACTGGCGGTGGATCAGGCCCGGCGGGGATTCGAGATCGCCCGCGCGCAGTACCGCGAGGGTTTGAGCAGCGAGCTCGAACAGCGGGATGCCGAGATCGCCCTTCGCCAGAGCGAATTCAACTACGCGCAGGCAGTGTACGATTTCCTGGTATTCCAGGCCCAGCTGGATGAGGCCGTTGGAGAGGTTCCAATGGTGAGCGAGCTGATGAGGCGTCGGGTGGCATCCCGTTAGGGCGGGACGAAGAGACTACAAGGAAAGTCAGACAATGATCATAGACAATCGGAATCATACGATGAACAGCAAGATCAGCCGGTTTCTCCTTCCTGCTCTTCTCCTTCTGCCGGTGGGTTTTTCTGGCTGTGGTGGTGCCCAGGCCGAAGGGGCCGCTGAGGAAGAGGGTTACACCAGGATT
>JBDHGR010000105.1:0-15430 GCA_039589815.1 Gemmatimonadota bacterium
TCCCCATGAGTTCTCCGGGGGCCAACTTCAGCGAATCGGCATCGCCAGAGCCCTGGCCACGAGCCCCGAGTTGATCGTGGCCGACGAACCCATCTCGGCGCTGGATGTCTCGATCCAGGCCCAGGTCGTGAACCTGTTGGGGGTTCTGAAGAAAGAGCTGGGGCTCACGTATCTCTTCATCGCTCACGACCTCTCCATGGTCCGCCACCTGAGCGATCGGGTGGCCGTCATGTATCTTGGGAGACTCGTGGAGATAGGGGATGCGGAAAGGGTCTTCGGGAGTCCTCAGCATCCGTACACCAGGGCCCTCCTCGCCGCCATCCCCATTCCCGACCCGGAGAGGGAGGCTCGGCGAGTGCGGACGCCATTAAGCGGGGACATCCCGAGTCCAGCGGATCCGCCATCGGGTTGCAGATTCCGCACCCGGTGTCCGTTGGCTACTGAGGTTTGCACCCTGGAAGATCCTGAGTTCCACGACCTGGGAGGGAACGGGGCCAGTCATCGAGTGGCCTGTCATCATATCCAGAATTCGGAGGATCCATGAGGAAGCGCACCGGCCTCACCCTGCTCATCCTGCTTCCGGCGCTGTCGTCAAAGCTGGTCGGACAGGAGGTTTCACATTCACGAATCGATCCGCAACAGGCCCGATACGAGAGCCATCACTCCATCCAGGTCGGTGGTGAAACGGTGGAGTACGACGCCATCGTTGGGAGCATCATCCTCCGGGACGAGGATGAGAGGGCCACCGCGGAGCTCTTCTACACGGCCTACTTCCGCACCGGCGTGGAGAGGCAATCCCCCCGCCCCATCATGTTCTCCTACAACGGCGGACCAGGTTCGGCGTCTTTCTGGCTCCATATGGGCATCATGGGCCCCCGACGGGTGGTGACCCCTGTTGTCGGGCATCAGGCTCCCCCACCTCATATCCTCGAAGACAATCAGTTCACACTGTTGGACAAGACAGACATCGTCATGATCGACCCGGTGGGCACCGGGTTCAGCAGGCCCGTCGGCGACACCCCAGGATCGGACTTCTGGGGAATCGATGAAGACGCTTCCTCCCTGACCCAGTTCATTCGCCGCTTCCTGAGCCAGTACCAGCGGTGGAACTCCCCCCGGTACCTTCTCGGGGAAAGCTACGGAACCACCCGGTCCGCCGTCCTCAGCCGGCATCTCCAACGGGCCAACATGGACCTCAACGGGATCGTTCTGGTGAGTGCCGTCCTGGACTTTCGCACCATTCAGTTCGCCCCTGGCGACGACCTGCCCTACGTGGTGAACCTGCCGTCTTATGCCGTGGTGTCCGCCTACTTGGGCGCGCTCCCGGGACCGGCCCCCGCCGACCACGAGGTGTTCATGGAGGAAGTGGAGGAGTGGGCCCTCACCGAGTACGCGTCCGCGCTTCTAAGAGGTGGCACTCTGGATGAGGCCACCCGGGCCCGAGTCATCGATCAGATGCACCAGTACACCGGGCTGAGCAGAGATTTCATCGACCGAGCCGACCTCCGGGTTTCGGCGCCGGAGTTCGAGAAGGAGTTACTTCGGAGCCAAGGATTGGTTGTGGGCCGGCTTGACGCCCGGTTTACCGGACCGTCCGGCGATCTCCTGGAACCGACTCCAGATCACGACCCGCAGTCCACCGCCATCAGTTCGGCATATACGTCGGCATTCAACACCTACCTACGGGAAGAGCTGGGTTACAACGGGGACCGGGAGTACACACCCAGTGGCGCCACTCGGAACTGGAACTGGCAGCGGGCGGAAGGGGAGGGCTTCATCCGGGGGGCGGGAACACCAAACGTCGGGACCGACCTGGCCGCCGCAATCCGATTCAATCCCAACCTGGAGGTCCTGCTGGTGAATGGGATCTACGACCTCGCAACACCCTACTTCGCCGCCGTGTGGACCATGGACCACCTGGGGCTACCAGACCACCTGCGGGACAACATTCAACGAGCTGACTTCGAAGCAGGACACATGATGTACGTGGAGCAGAGCCTCCTTCCCCAATGGAAGGAAACCCTCGATGCTTTCATTGAACGGACGTCGGGTCGATGAGAGAGAAACTGCGCATCGGCGTTATCGGCGCCGGACGTTGGGCGGCATCAGCCCACCTGCCGGGTTTTCTCCGATCTCCCCACTCCGATCTAGTGGCCATCTGTGACCTGGACAAAGGGATGGCAAAAGCCAGGGCGATGGAGTTCGACATCCCGGATGTCGAGACCGATGCCGAGAGGTTGCTCTCCCGTGACGACATCGATGTCGTGGATGTGGTGACCCGGGGAGAACACCAGGAGCTCGTATTCGCGGCGCTCGAGGCAGGAAAACATTGTCTGGTCGAGAAGCCCGTATGCCACGAACACAAGGACGTTTGGCGGGCCCACGAGCTGGCTCAGGCCAAAGGGGTGAAGACGAAGGTGGGCCTCACCTTTCGGTACGCACCGGCCGTGATGTACATGTTCGATCTCATAAAGGAGGGGTTCATCGGGAAGCCCTTCGTGTTCAACGGTTTCGAGCAGAACTCCCAGTGGCTGGATCCTGACAACCCTATGGACAAGCGGATCCACAAAACCAAGCCCGTCGGGGAAGCGCCTTGGGGCACAGAGCCCGGCCCGGAGGGAATCACCGTTTCGTCCCTCGAAGGGTACGGGGCTCCCACCATCGATATCGGGTTGGAGTGCGTCGGAAGCGACCTGGACCGGGTCGTGGGAATCCTGGCGAACATGGTCCCCTACCGCCGAAGGACGAACCTGGACACGGAGCGGGAACGCATCAACATCGACGACGCTGACCTGTTCATTGGGGAGGCCTCCAACGGAGCCCTTTTCTCCATGCAATCCAGCTATGTCACCGTAGGCAACTACCCGGGAATCGAAGCTCGGATCTTCGGATCGGACGGAGCAATCCAGATCCGCCTGGTGGAGGAATTCGGGGTCATTCAGACCATTCACACTGCCAGACCCGACGCGGTGGAGTTCGTCCAACAGGAAATCCCGCGTCGATTCTTCCCACCGGGGTTTCAGGACGACGATCCATGGAGCACCGCATTCTTCGGGAACCTGGTTCACAACTTCTGTCAGGAAATCGTGGACGGGAATGAGGAAAACCAGGGCGATTTCGCCCAGAGTGCCCGGGTGCAGGAAGTCATCAATGCAGTGGCTCTATCCCACCGAAGGCGCCAATGGATCGATCTGCCGCTGACCACCGAGGATGGAGCGACGGGCCAGGAGAGTCCGTACTAGGAGGATACCATACCATGCCAGAGAGAAAACTCCGATGGGGAGTATTAAGCACTTCGAACATTGGACGTGCCGCCGTGAATCCCGCCATTCAGGCCTCGTCGAACGGGGAATTGTTGGCGGTGGCCAGCCGTGAGGGATCGAGAGCCCAGGAGTTCGCCAACGAGTGGGGCATCCCCACCGCCTATCCGAATTACCAGGCCCTCTTGGACGACCACCGGATCGAAGCCATCTACAACCCCCTCCCCAACAGTTTGCACAGAGAATGGACCATCAGGGCGGCAGAGAAAGGAAAGCACATCCTCTGTGAGAAGCCCCTGGCCCTGAACGCAGCGGAGTGCCGGGAGATGGAAGCCGCGGCTGATGCTAACGGCGTCAAACTCCTGGAAGCCTTCATGTACCGCTTTCACCCCCGGACCAGAAGGGTGTTGGAAATGGTTCGTGAAGGAGCGGTAGGCGACCTGAAGCAGATTCGCAGCACCTTCACTTTTCTCCTGACCCGGCCCGACAACATCCGCTGGGACCCGAAGCTCGGTGGAGGAGCCCTCATGGACGTCGGGTGTTACTGCGTGAACGTCAGTCGGACCATCGTCGGACAGGAGCCGGTGGAGGTGCGGGCCATGGCCAACTTCCGGACCCCCGGTGTGGACGAGCAGATGGCCGGGACGCTCCGGTTCGAAGACGGAAAGCTCGCACACTTCGATTGCGCCCTCACCATGGAGAGGACGGAGGCTTATCAGATCCACGGGACCGACGGGCACCTGAGAATCCAGAAGGCCTTCCTGCCAGGAACAGAGGATGCCGTCATCGAGCAGTTCGACATTGAAAACGAGCTTACCACTCACTGGATAGATGGGACCGACGAATACCAGCTCATGGTGGAGCACTTCGCCGATTCCGTGCTCAACGACCGACCTCTTCTGTACTCGGCCGCAGAAGCGGCCAGGAATATGGAGGTGATCGAGGCCCTGTATGAATCGGCCCGGAAGGATGGAGAGGTGGTAGCCCTTCCATGACTGCCATGAGACATGGGTCCCTCAACCTCCTCATCGCCTCTTTTCTCGAGGCCGAGCACGTAGATCGCATTCGGGAAGTGGACCCCCGGCTGGTGGTTGTTTATGAGCCCGAGCTCCTGAGGCCACCGCGTTATGCCGCTGACCATAAAGGCCTCCCCATGGAACGGACAGCGGAGCAGGAAGCTCGGTGGCAACAACATCTTCGGGACGCCGATATCCTCTTCGACTTTGACCAGACCCACCTCGAGGACCTTCCCGAGCTGGCGCCGAAGGTTCGCTGGATTCAAGCCACAAGCTCAGGCATCGGGCCCTTCGTGGAACGCATGGGCTACGGCGAACGCATGCCGGATACGGTGTTCACCAGGGCAAGCGGGGTTCACGCCCAACCGCTGGCCGAATTCTGCGTGATGGTCATGCTGATGTTTCGCAAAGGGCTCTTCCGAATCCTCGAGGACCAGCAGCGGAAGAGATGGGAACGCTACGCTGGCACGGACTTGTATGGGCGGACCATAGTTGTGGTGGGGGTCGGGGCGGTGGGCAGGGAGGTGGTCCGGGTGGCCAAATCTCTGGGCATGAGGGTGATCGGGGTCGACCAACCCGGCTTCCTGTTCGACCCGGACTCCCTACCCCTGGACGAATTCCATCCGGTGAGCGAGTTGGACGAGGTCCTCCCCCGAGCCGAGCACCTGGTCCTCATAGCACCCCACACCCCTCATACGGAGGGCCTGATCGGAGCAACCCAGCTGTCCCTGCTGCCAGAGGGGGCTGTTCTCATCAACATCGCCCGAGGGGCGCTGGTGGACGAGAAAGCGTTGGCCCATGCCCTGACCTCCGGACACCTAAAGGGAGCCGGGTTGGACGTCTTCGCCGAGGAGCCACTGCCCCAAAGCAGCCCCTTCTGGGAGATGCCGAACGTTCTCGTGAGCCCACATTCCGCCAGCACGAGCGACCGAGAAAACGCCCGGCTCACGGATCTATTCTGTGAAAACCTCAGGCGGCATCTGGCGGGCCGACCGCTCCTGAACGTACTGGATCTCGGAGAGAGGGGCTGACGGACCTCTACCGTCGCGGAATCACAACGGTGTGTGCGACGCTGCCGTCCAATCCGGTCACAACCACCTTCAGTTCTTCGGACGTGGCACTCACGTGACCCACCTGATCCTGGTCAAGCACCAACAAATGATAGACGTGTTCGACCTCGGGCCCCGGAGGCGTATGTGAAAACCGGTGTCGATGCCCGGAGATCACCAGGTCCACACCCGCCGCGTTGGCGGTCTCGAGCCAGGCGTCGGGCCCGTCGGCCAGCCAACCCCACTGGGGTTGGTGCATCAGGATGACTCGAAACGGAGCCTCCGTAACGCGAGGCTCCGTCTTCACGTGTTCCTGAAACCATGCGAGCTCCTGAGCCCTGTACGGCTCAGTCAGATTCAGCTCGGCATAGACGTTGGTCTCGTCGGACTTGTCCTCACCGGTGTCCAGGACAATCAGATGCACCGGCCCAGCGTCCCGGGCGTAATAGAACCGCCCCTCCGGCGTCGGGAGGTAGTCGATCAACCGTCGGGCAAAGGGACCTCTCAGTTCATGATTGCCACGGAGAAAGATGAGGGGCTTGGTGTGAGCCAGGGCCGCGATCGTCGGTCGTAGCCAGACCCTGAAAAGATGCTCCTCCGTGTCGATCCAGTGGAACGCGTCTCCCGCGTGCACCAGGAACTCCGTCGAGTCCCAATCGATGGCCTCGTTCAACCGGTTAATTCTTCCCGTATCCTCATGCGTATCCGTGATAACGCTGAAAGACACGGATGGACTATCACGGTCGAACGTCGTGAATTGGTGCGGCCCGCTTCGAGCGTCCAACCCTTTGTCCGGCCAGTATGCATTGAGTCTCACGACGCGGGTCGCGACCACCTCGTAACTGTAGGTGGTGCCGGGCGACAGATCTTTGAGATGCACGACGTGCCGGATGCCCACCGGAACGAGGCCGTCTACCTGGGGCTCGGCTACCTACGACAGGGCACCGCCGGGTCCGTAGCGGACCTTCGCATGACTGGGCGTGTCGGTAAACCAGACGACGGTTGCCGTGGTCTCGCCCGTGGCCATCAGATACGGGCCCTCGGTGATCACCGGCCGCGTGTCAAAGACCTTGAACGGCTCAGACTGGGCGTGAGCCGGAGCGGCCACCGAGATCATTGCTACGATGAGGACCAGCATTCGGGATATCATGGTCGAAAACTAAAGGCACTCTCCTCGACCCAGCAACGAGCTTGGGTTGTTGGTTTGATCGACCGGAGCCGGAAGGACCTGGGACGTCGGCCGCCGATGAAACCAGTCTCTCCAGCCCTCAGCGTCGAATGCTCCGCCTCTCCCAAGCAGGTTTACCTGGGAAGGTCACGGGGTCGTCCTGAATCATCCGCATGACCTCCTCCACGGCCCGCACCAGCTGGGGATCGATCCCCCTGGCCAGTTGGGTGGGATCGTCCACAACCGGGATGTCCGGATCAACCCCGTGGCCCTCGGCGAACCACACTCCGTCGGGGCCGAAGAGCCGCCCCGGAGGCGCGGTGAAGAAGCCACCATCGATGGTCTGGGCGCCGGATGCGGGGCCGATCAGACCACCCCACGTCCGCTCGCCGATGACCGGCCCCACCTCCAGGGTCTGGAAGAACCAGGGGAAAGCGTCACCCCCAGAGCCGGCCCACCCGTTGATGAGCATGGCCTTGTGCCCGTAGTGGTTCACGGCCGGTTGGTTCGCTGTGGAACCATTCCGGAAGAAGATCCGATTGTGGAGTGGCCGGTTCATCTTCTCGATGAAACGATCTGCCAGCTGACCTCCTCCATTCCAGCGCTCGTCGATGATGAGACCGGGCTTCGTCATCTGGCTGTTGAACTGGCGGACCAGTTCCGTCTGTCCCGGTACACCCGTGTTGATGACGTAGATGTATCCGATCTGCCCTCCGGAAGCCTCTTCCACATACTTCCGGTTCATCTCGATCCACTCTTGGTGCCGAAGCTCCGATTCGCTCCCCATCGTCTCAACCACGACCTCCCGAGCACCCTCCATGGTAGGACGGTCATTCACGTGGAGGAGTACGGTCTCCCCTGCAAGACCTTCGAACGCGGCGTAAGGCGATACTCCTGTGTCCATCATCGTACCGTTCACCGCCAGAATGTAGTCACCGGTGCTCACACCCACGCCCGGCTCGTTCAGGGGGGATCGATGCTCCACCATCCAGGGAGCGTTCTCCACGATCCGGGCAACTCGGAAAGCACCGTTTTCCAGAGCCCAGTCTATTCCCAGGAGTCCCAGTTGCCGAACCTCGGGCGACTCCACGTCCCCGCCACCCACATAGGTATGGGATGCGTTCACCTCACCGATGAGCTCCCCGATGACGAAGTTCACATCGGACCGGGTAGCGGCATCTTCAAGCAGTCCACCGTACTGACTGCGCAACCCGTCCCAGTCCAACCCATGCATGTTCGGGTCATAGAAAATGTCGCGATAAGTGCGCCAGACTTCGTCGAAGATCTGGGTCCATTCGGCCTTGGGATCCAACACCATCTCCATTTCGGCGGTGGCGAGCCGATCCTCCATACGCTGACCCGGCGCCACGGTGACGATCCCCCATTGGCCCCTACTGGAAACCAGGATTTTCTTCCCGTCAGCGGAGAGTTCGTAGGTGGAGGCATCCTCGATGATGGTTTCCTCTTCCTGTCCTTCGAGATCGAAGAACGCGACGGCCGGGTCCTGACCGGATGCCCCGCTCCGAGGGAGCCTGGCATAGATCACCTTTCCGGAGACCGCCGTGAGACTGGCGTAGTTGCCAGGCTCCACCGGGAGGATCACCCCCCGGGCCTCCATACCGTTCAGGTCGATCTCGAGCCCTTCGTCCTCTTCACCTTCCACCTCCTCCGGTTCACCACCCTCCTCCTCGCCTTCCGTCTCTTCCTCTACCACCGGCTCCTCGTCATTTTTGGGAGCCAGGGGCGAAGGCACATCAGCGCGGAGCGCAACGGCCACGATTTGGGTGGTGTTGGGATAGATCCAGGTGGCGTCCACATCCGAGTAGATGGGCGCGAGAGATCGGTTGGAGAGGTAGTAGAGGAAGTTGCCGTCGGGATCGAAAAACGGGTCGTAGTCCGAGTAGTAGCCAGAGGTCACCTGGTGGCGCTGCTCGTTCCGGGTGTCGAAGAGAAAAACCGCGTCGTTGTTTGTCTCGAGGCCCCTGTGATACGCTATCCAGCGGCTGTCGTGGGACCAACTCAAGTCGGCTCCAGCGATCTGGCCCTGGAGCCACCAAAGCCCGGTGTCCACCTCTGTGACCTCTTCGCTCTCCATGTCGTAGACATTCAGCGTCTGGGTGTAATCCCAGAAAGCGATCTTCTTCGAGTCCGGAGACCAGAAGGGGTTGTATCGGAGACCTTCTCCCAAACTGGTGAGCCTCTCTTCTCCCCCGGTGCCGTCCGCCGACCGGACGTATAGCTCGTATTCACCAGCGGCGTCACTCATGTAGGCGATTTGCTTGCCGTCGGGGGACCAGGAGGGGTACCGCTCCGCGGCTCCGGAGGTATGTGTCAGCTTCCTGATGACCCCATTCTCCGCAGGCACCGTGAAGAGCTCCCCCCGGGCTTGAAACACGGCCCGCTGGCCGGTGGGGGAGATGTTCGCCCACTGAATGAGCCCGCCGACGTTCTCCGTGTGGGGGCGGACCGCGGCCAGATCCGTGACCACATCAACGTTCACCTCCCGGACGGCCTCAGTTGCTAGGCTCATCAGGTATAGACCGCCCCCGGCCTGGAAGACGACCTCCGACGGGCCGATGGCCGGGAAGGAGATGTCGAAATCACTGAACTCCGTGACCTGACGAGCCTCCCCGCTGTTCCGATCGTACGCCCAGATATTCAAACGCTGGTTGGGGCCTCTATTGGACGCGAAGTAGATGGTCTCCCCGTACCACATGGGGTGGCCGTCTTCGAAGACGGAATTGGTGATGTTCTCCGACTCGAAACTCCCCAAATCAAAGAGCCAGACGTCCGCCGCCGTACCCCCCTGGTAACGCTTCCAGGTGGCGAACCCCTGTGGTTTCGGCGTATAGGCGAGGGTCCCTCCGTCCGGGGAGATTGCACCGAACTCCCCATAGGGAACGGGCAGTTTCTCAGGAAGGCCACCGGTCGGCGGAATGGTGAAGAGCTGGTTCACCCGGCCGATTCCCGTCTCACGCCCGGAGGCGAAGAGGATTTCCCCGTCGGGTGTCCAGTCAAGGACCCGGTCCCCTCCGGGGTGGTAGGTCACCCGGGTTGGCTCCCCCCCAAGCGTCGGGATCGTATAGACGTCCGGGTTCCCATCGTAGAACCCGGAAAAGGCGATCTGGCTTCCATCGGGAGAAAACCGCGGGAACTGCTCCCCCCCTTGGGGAGAGCTGAGGCGTCGCGCCGTGCCGCCCTCTTTTTCCACGATCCAGATGTCACCTGCATAAACGAAGGCGATGTGGGTTTGGGACACATCAGGCTGTCTGAGCATCCGGGCATCGACCTGCCCGAAAGCCCTGGCTGGCGTTATTGCGACGGTGGTAGTGCAGATGGCCGTTGCCGCGACTATCGCGGCGCAGAAGGTCTTGAAGCGCAGGGGACTACGGCGCAGAGACATTGAGATTCCTCCTGGAGATTCCATGGAAAGACTTTGGTGTTCTTTCATCTTCAGCATTCCACCGGGTTTGCGAGCGTGGCTCCACAAGCTGCCGGCAGTGCGTGTTTTTGGGTCTATGGAGAACCAAAACACTGGCCCGGAAGTGGAGGTGAGTCAAGAAGAAAAAGCCCCCGAGGGGAACCGCCGAGAGAATGCCCGTGGAACCCGGGAGATCCTTACGAGCTCGTCAGCGCGGAGTCGGCTGTCACCCCCCTCGAATAGTGGAATAATCCAGATCGAAGGTCGACAGGATCAGGAAATGGTCGGAAGGGAACCCGCCCGGGCGCGTTGAGATGACCCTCGTCGAAGTGTTTTTCAACCCTGCACCCTTGTAGTAAAGCTGGTCGATCCTCCGCCCACTCCGATGCGACGCTCCGGGATGCTCCTGGACATCGGGATAGAGACTCCGGAACGCATCGGTGAACCCGGCCTCCAGCAGTGCCACGGAGGCAGGGCTATCTCCTCCGTCGGTGTGCGGGACAGCATTAAAATCGCCGGCGAACAAGGTGGGAATGATGTCGGATTCCTCGTGAAAATCGAACACGGCAGGAAACTGATCCATGCCGTACCAATTCGACATCACATACAGATCCTGAGTCCTGCTTATCGCGACCTTCACGCCCACATTCTGGAAAGGCGAGTCCTCTTGAACATGGAGTTCCTTGATGGGATAGCGACTGAGCACCGAAATATTGGCGCCCTGGTTCAGGTAGTCCCAATCGACGGTAGTCGCGAAATAGTAGCCCAGCTCCGCCGCAATGAAGTCCCCGGACGAGTAAGTCTCCTGCATCATGATCACATCGACACCCTCGCCCTCCAGCATCTCTGCAATAGCCACTCTCGAGTCCCAGCCATGCTCGCTGACGGTGTTGTGTTTGCCCCCATGCCAGATGTTCCAGGCTCCAGCCGTGATGGAGGAAAGCTTCTCCTGGAGACCATCAGGTCCCGTTTCGAAGAACTCTGAATAGGAAGATGCGACTTCCTCAGGGGACAGCACTCGGTCCCATACTGACAGGTTGTCCACCTGGAAGTCAGGCTCGTACAGCCTCTCTTCCTCAGCGAACACCTCGGCTGCTTCCCGCTGGATCGTGACCTTCCCATCGACCAGTGCGTAGATCTTCATCACCGGTGCAATTCCGGTGAAGTTCAAGTTCTGATGCACCGTGTAGGGGTTGGACATCAGAGCGCCCTCTGCGTCCGCAACCGGATCCCAAACCACTCCCTCCATGGCCTGGCGGAACGCGATGCTGTCGGCACCCTTCAGTGCCGCCATGTCATCTACCTTCTGGTCGAACAACCGGCGGGGGTCAACAATCAGATGAACGAATTCGGTGGACTCGAGCTCAGCTAAGCCCAAGGTGTTGAACGCATCGACCAGGCTTTGTAGGAGCTCTGCGCCCGCTTCAATCGACGGAAGAGTTTCCGCTCGTGGATCGGTGCTCCCTCCGTCCCACCCCACCACCATCGGACTGGTGTTGCTGAAATCAAACCCCTCCGAGTCGCTCACCTTGTACCAGACCTTGTTCTCCCCATCGTAGAACAACCGGACCTCCGACCGTTCACTGCTGTAGGTCATGGTCAACTGGTGCCACCGGCCGTCGTTCAGAGGCATGTGAGTCCCATTGTCACGTATATAGGTAATTCGCCTATCGCCGGAGCCCATGTTCCATGCCCAGGTGCCATCAGAGACATAAAACACCCACCCCGCCTCCTTCTGGGAAGCGAGACTGTTGTCGAGGAATTCCTTTTGTGATAGGACGACGAACTGTCTCCCCGGGCCCTCCTCCGTCTTCATCCAGAATTGAACGGAGAAGTCCTGGTCCCTCCCCAAGGGCAGGTTCACACCATCCAGCGTCAGGGAAGCCTGAGAATCCACCGATCCGAGGCTGAGGGCCTGTCCATCGAGACCCTCCACAAAGGTGAGGCTCCCACCGGCCATCCCGGTGACGGGAGTTTCGGTGGCATTGTCGATGGTGGCATCAAAAGCGAACCGGGCAACCGGACCCGGCCTGGATTCTGAGGGAGAACAGCTCCCGGCAAGCATCAGGAATCCACACGCGATCAAAGCGATCAGGACCGATCTCAACGGATTCATGGCAATTCTCGGTCGCGGGGTTACGGTGTACGCTGAGCTCCACACACTACGTTGGAGATGGCCCCTGGGACTCCCCCTCCGGCCCCAGGCCTACTTCTTCTTCTCCTTGAAGCCAATCCGGTGATACGGGTTCACCACGCTTGTAGCGACGTTCTTCAGGTGGGCCGAGACCCGTTTCAGGTATCTGAGGTAGAGGGCCGCCGTTACCGCAAGGCCAGCCTGTCCGGACAGAGCTTTGTCGTTCCGGAGGAGTTGGAGCCCAAGCTCAACCCGGCCCGAGAGCCTATTGTGATCCCTAAGGACCTTCCGAGCCAGATCCTCATCGGGCCCCTCCAAGGCCGGGCCAATATCCACGAACATCTGGTCGACAATCCCCTCGAGGTCTGCAATCTCCTCATCCAACTCCCCGCCATCGAAAGCCTGCGGAGAGCCCGCCGCCAGCTCGGCGATGTTCTTCGTCAGATCGCCGATGCGTTCGATATCGATGACGATGGCGGTGACGATCAAACCCAGGTTGATGTCAGGCTTGGGAGATACCGTAAGGTGAGTAAGGATTTTCCGTCGAACATCCCGCTCATACCGGTTGAGCTCACGGTCCCTTTCATAGATGTCCGCGACAAGCACCCCTGGCTTGCGGAGAGCCGCCACAGCGTCCCGGTGCATCCCATGAGAGGCCTTCAGCATCATGAGAGCCTCCTCAAAAGCCGTCTGCTCGAGACCACCACCCCTGAACACCGATAGAAGTTCTTTCCACATGACGAACCAAACTTTCCAACATTTCTAGGAGAAGAAGACGTAGAGGAGCGGAAGAATGATCGTCCCCAGAAAAATGGCGATCGCCCCGACAGAGTTTCGCTTCGAGCGGGCTGCGAACTTCCCGACCTTGGAGGCGAGCCAGATGGGCAGGGCGGCCAAAGGATAGTAGATGAGTATCCCCATCAGGTTGAAGGTCAGGTGTGCCAGAGCCACGGTAACGGCTACGGCGTTTCCCGTCGCCAATGACCCCAAGATCGTGGTGACGGTGGTCCCAACGTTGGCACCAAGCGTATAGGGATAGATCTGCCGGAGATTCAACACACCCGTTCCGGCAAGCGGAATGACAAGGGAAGTGGTGGCAGAGCTGCTTTGCACCGTGGCGGTGGTCACCAAACCCAATCCGAAACTGGCCGCGTCGTTTCGGAAGAGCACCCGATTGAAGAGACCCTCCAGACGTGAGATGATCGCTCCACGCATCACCCTCACCATCTGTTGGAGAGCGAGGAAGAGGGCAACGAGACCGAGGATCGCGAAGGGAAACGCGTAGGGTAAGAACCCCGCCACGGCCTCCGCCACAGGCCCCACGATAGCTTTCAACGGGCTGGACAGACTCATTCCCCCGACACCGGCGAAGAGTCCTTGGAGGGTCACGGCCACTTTCTGGACGGGGTGGAACAAGAGCTCCAGTGGAAGAATGGTGAGGGCCGCCAGCACATTGAAGAAATCGTGGACCGTGGAGGCGGCGAAGGCGCGTTCGAATTCCTCCGGCCGGGTTACGTGCCCGAGGGAAACAAGGATCGCGGTAGTCGTGGTCCCCACATTCGCGCCCATGATGATAGGGATGGCCAACTCGATGGATAGTGGGGTCCCGGTGCCCGCAGTCCCCGCCACCAGGCCAACGACGATCGTTGTGGTCGTGGACGAACTCTGGATCACGGCGGTGGCCACGAACCCCAGAAGGAGTCCGGCTATCGGGTCCGAAACCGTATCGATGAGCTCCTCGGCGAAGCCCTGCCCCGCCATCTTGAAGGCGGAGCTCATGACCTCGATGCTGCAAAAGAAGACGTAGAGAAGGAATAGGAAGTAGACCACCCGGAGGGCGGTAGGGAGCCATGGAACGGCTTCCCTCAATGGTTTCGGGGCGGAGCTTGTGCTCAAAGGCTCGATCCGATGCAGGCAGAGTCCTAACGGACGGGAGTGAATCTACGCGCTTGTCTCCCGGGGGACACTACCCAAAGACTCTACATCTCGCCGTTTCCAGAAGAGGACCTCCTTACCCACCCCCAAGAATCTCCAGAAGGACCTCCATGGTCCCCCTGGCGGCGGTAACCGCCACCTCCCGGATCAGAGCCCGATCGGTCTGATCACCCACCTCGTAGATCAGCGCCGGGCCTCCGAACTCCCGGTAAAACCAGTTCCGGGACATGGGCGTCCCGAGGCCGGAAGGTGAGTCGTTGACCTCATAATGGGGCACGTGATCCCCAATGTAGGTGAGCCACTTGTCTGTGACCCCCGGTGGGTCGGTCCAGAGGTTCCGGTCAAGTGTGTAGAACACGTCATTCCGGGTGGAGTGGAAGTCCACTCCGAACCACAGCTCGTGGCCAGGTGAATCCAGAATCCGCGTGAAGGTGTCACGGACCACCCTGGTTTCGGGTTGGTTGAATGCCTCCCAGTCCCGATTCAGATCCACCCCCCCGGTGTTGTGGCGCCAGTGTCCCAGATCCACGCCGTCTGGATTCACCAGCGGGATCACGTCGACCCGGAAATACTCCCTGAACCCCCGGGCCAGGGGCGAACTGCCCGCCAGTTCCTCCACAAAGCTGAGTAGCGCCATGGTCCCCGTGGCTTCAGGGGGGTGCTGCCTGCCGATGATCATGACATGCCTGGTCGCTTCCGGATTACCGAACTCCACCATGGGCATGGGTCGACCCCGGCCCGACGTACCGGCCACCCTCCGCGTGATGTATGGCTCTGCTGCCAGGCTGTCCGTCCACGATCGGAAGAACGTCGATGTCATCATCTCCTGACCCGCAACCCACAGCGTGTCGGGGCCAACATCCAGGCGCAGCGTGGCTCGCCTCGATTCCCGGTCAAACTGGAACGCAGAGGAATCCATCGGTGTCCACCACCCCCCGGCCTGGCGGGTTTTCGGCCAATACCGGTGCATTCCGTTTTCGTACTCGAGGGTCACTTCGATTGGCTTCGACTCCCGGGACCAGACCTTGAAGGCATACCAGGCACTGGCATTGATGGGGAAGTTCTCGGGCCGAAGCTGGACCACGAAGCGAGAGTCACCCTCCTGCCAGGCGTCGCTGACCTTCCCGCCCTCGAATTCATTGCTGATCCAAACCCCCTCACCCTGGAATCCGATGGTCCGCCGATGGGTGTCCTCGATGGGTCTGGTCTCAGAGATCGCCAGGGGAGGAACGGCTGGATCCGCGGCCGGAGCAACCTCAGCCTGGGCCGGTTGGGGAGGAGGGGGCGTTGGAGCCGCGGGCGACGTGGCGGGAGCACAGGCCCCCAGGGCCAAGAGAGAAATCAGGAGGATTCGTTCCGTCATGGGATATCCCCTATCTCCATGCAAGGGGTCAGGAAATCAGTGTAGGATGCGAGGGGCCGATGGGGAAAGGATGGTGGATCGAAC
>JBDHGR010000106.1:0-10331 GCA_039589815.1 Gemmatimonadota bacterium
TCAGACGGCAGAGACCACCGTCTCGGTCGTCCAACTTCCCTCCGATGAGATGAAAGGCAGGATCATCGGACGGGAAGGTCGAAACATCCGGGCTTTTGAGCAGGCGACCGGTGTTGATGTCATCATCGATGACACTCCGGAAGCTGTTGTTTTGTCGGGCTTCAATCCCATTCGGCGGGAGGTGGCGCGCATCGCCCTGGAGAAGCTGATCGAAGACGGCCGGATTCATCCCGGTCGCATCGAGGAGACGGTGGCCAAGAGCGAAAAAGAGGTCGAGCAAGGGATGCGGGAGGCGGCTGAAGAGGTTCTATACGGGTTGAGCATTCACAACGTCCATCCGGAAATCGTGAAGATCCTGGGCCAGTTGAGATTCAGGACCTCCTACGGCCAGAACCAGCTGGCCCATGCCCGTGAGGTGGCTATCCTTGCCGGGAACATGGCCGCCGAGATGGGCCTCGACGTACAGATGACGAAACGGGCAGGCCTGCTCCACGATGTAGGGAAGGGTCTTACCCATGAGCAGGAAGGCACACACGTGGAGTTGGGGTGGCGGCTCTGCAAGAAGCACAAAGAGCCGGATGTGGTCCTGAACGCCATCAAAGCTCACCACGATGAGGAGCCCCATTATTTCCCGGAAACCTTCCTGGTCACGGCGGCGGATGCCATCAGCGGTTCACGGCCTGGTGCCCGGCGGGAGATGTTCGAGGGCTACGTAAAGCGCCTGGAGAAACTGGAGGAAATCGCCACGGAGCACCCCGGCGTTGAACGATGTTTCGCCATCCAGGCAGGCCGGGAGTTGCGGGTCATGGTTCAACCCGAGAAGGTCTCGGATCAGGAAATGGCACAGATATCGGAGGCCGTGGCTCGAAAGATCGAAGGAGAGCTCCAGTACCCGGGCCAGATCAAGGTTGTCGTGATCCGTGAGACCAGAGCGGTGGATTTTGCCCGGTAAGAGGGGATTCCCCTGGCCGAGGACCTCTACATGCCACTAACCGTCCGGGTGGACCCCGATCTTCAGGTCATCTTCGTGTCCGGTGAGGGAGTCGTCACCGACGCGGACCTGCTCCAGTACGTAGCCGAGTACCTGAGTGGTGGTGAACTCCATGGGTACGATGAGCTCTTCGACCTGACCGAAGCCGACCTGCTCGACCTGACCTATACCGGACTGGCCAAAACAGCAGCCGCTGCTGCCGCTACCGATCCGGAAGCTGCTTCTGTGAAGATTGCCCTTCTGGTATCCGAGATCCGGGGAATGGGCATTACCCGCTTGTACCAGAGCCTCCGCCAGTCCAAAGGTGGACGACGGGAAACCAGGGTTTTCACGGACGCCGCCGAGTGCAGGGAGTGGTTGGGTCTCAACCCATAAGACCGTCCGTTGCCGGCTGTCCAACGGGGGAAGTCTCAAACCCAAGAAGTTGTTATCTTCTCTCCCATGTTTGGCCCGGGATTGGCCCGAAAGGCTTAGGTGAGTGGCCTGGGTTGCACCCTGACAGTTTCCAGATAGGACTTTCTTATGAGCGCCGACATCATTTCTGGGAAGGAAATCGCACAGGCCATTCGAGGGGAAACCGCGGACCGCGTGGCCGGATTGAAGGAGGAACACGGCTTCACGCCAGGGCTGGCCACCGTACTGGTGGGTGAGGATCCTGCCAGCCAGAGCTATGTGGGGATGAAAAACAAAGCTGCCAAGGAAATGGGAATCTATTCCAGGCAGATCACCCTGGACGCTGATGTTCCCGAGGCCGAACTGCTCGGGCTTGTGGAAGGCCTGAACTCCGATCCTGAGATTCATGGCATTCTGGTCCAGCTCCCTCTTCCCAAACACATCGATGAGGCCAAGATCCTCCTGGCCATCGATCCGGCCAAGGATGTAGACGGGTTTCACCCGGTGAACGTCGGGAAACTCTCAACCGGCGAGACCGAGGTGCTGGCCCCGTGCACTCCCGCGGGGGTCGTGGAGATGTTGGTTCGGTCGGGGAACGATCCTTCCGGGAAACACTGCGTTATCGTCGGGCGGTCCAATATCGTGGGGCGGCCCATGGGCTCTCTTCTTCTTCGGAAAGCTCCGGGGGGTAACGCCACGGTCACGACCTGCCATTCACGGACCCCTGACCTGGGATATGTGACCCGGATGGCGGATATCCTCATCGTCGCAATCGGATGGCCCGAGATGGTCAAGGCCGACATGGTGAAGCCTGGTGCCGTGGTCATCGACGTGGGCGTGAATCGCGTTGACGATGATACCCGGGAACGGGGCTATCGCCTGGTTGGGGACGTGGCTTTCGAAGAGGTGAAGGAAGTGGCCAGCGCCATCACACCGGTTCCAGGGGGCGTGGGCCCCATGACCATCACCATGCTCATGTCCAACACGGTGGACGCCGGGGTCCGCCAGGCGGGAATCCAGGAGTAGTCAAATCGCACGCAGGCGGGATCCCCAAGAGAACCGTGTGAACCTGGATCTCTTCGACTTGTCTCCAGGTGGGGAGGGGGAGCCGGAAGGCTCCCCTGGTCCGCCGGAGTCCACCCCTGGCCCGCCGGAGGCAACCCCTGGCCCGTTTGAGCCACCCCAGGCCGCCCTCACCTCTGGAGACGCCGCGCCGGGGCCGGAAGGGCCCACCATCTGGTCCGTCTCCGAGATCAACAAAGCCGTCCGCTCCCTCCTGGAGGAGACGCTTCCCCCCGTCTGGATCTCCGGTGAGGTGGCCAACTGGAAGCGGGCTGCATCAGGTCACTGTTACTTCACGCTCAAAGACGAGTCGGCCCAGCTGCGCTGTGTGATGTGGCGCGGGGAGGCCGCGAAGCTCCCCATGGATCCGGAAGAGGGCATGAGGATCCGGGCTTTCGGGCAGCTTACCCTTTATGAGGCGCGGGGCGACTACCAACTCTCCGCCCGAAGCCTTGATGCCGAGGAAGGGGAGGGATTATGGAAGCTCGCCTTCGAACGCCTGAGGAAGAAGCTGGACCAGGAGGGGCTCCTTCTTCCTGAACGCAAACGCCCGCTGCCTCGTTTTCCCCAGACGGTCGGTGTGGTCACCTCCCTCACGGGGGCGGCCCTTCACGACATCCTCACGGTGCTTCGGCGGAGGGCTCCCTGGTTAGGAGTGGTGGTTCGCGGTACCCGAGTTCAGGGGGAGGGGGCCGCTGGCGAGATCGCGGAAGCGCTGCGAACTCTGAGTCGGAGCGGCCTTGCCGAGGTCGTCATCCTGGGAAGGGGCGGGGGTAGCCTTGAAGATCTGTGGGCGTTCAACGAAGAACCGGTAGCGCGAGCCATTACCGAGAGCCCCGTCCCAGTAGTCTCTGCCGTGGGTCATGAGGTTGATGTGACCATTTCCGATCTCGTGGCCGACCTCAGGGCGCCGACGCCCTCGGCAGCGGCGGAAGCAGTGGCCCCTGACGCGGAAGAGATCGTCCGTTACCTGAGTGGGGTCGGGGGGCGCCTTGCCAGGGGCCTCAGAAGTAGCGTGGAGGGACCCCGCCGGGCCTTGTCGGAGGGCTGGGCCAGGCTCCGTCGAGGAGGCCTGGACCTGGTACCACCCCGGCGGCGGTTATTCGCCGATGCGGGGCAGGAGATGGCCCGGGGCATCAGATCGAAACTCCAGGGTCGACGGTTCGCTCTGGTGAGGCTGGCAGAGAAGGTAGACGCCCTGTCTCCCCTATCGGCCTTGAAGCGGGGGTACGCCGTTCCCCTGACCTCGGAAGGGAAGGTCCTCAGGACCACGAGAGAGTTCGTTGAGGGCGAATCCTTCCAGCTTCGGGTCCTGGACGGGCGAATCCAAGCCGAAACAAAGCGCGTAATAACGGATGAGGTGGACCGTGATGGATGAATCCGGCGGGAAAAGAGAAGGGGACGCTGAGGTTGGCGATGGGGGAGCAGACGAAACTCTGGAGACCCGTCTTCGCCGCCTGGAGGAGATCGTAGGTCAGTTGGAAACGGAAGAGCTCGAGCTGGACCGGGCTCTGGCACTCTTCGAGGAGGGTGTGGCTCACGTGCGGGAGGCGGAGAAGACCCTGGCTGCCGCCGAACTCCGGGTGGAGGAACTCCTTGGGGAAGGGGACGAGGTCACCACGCGCCCCCTGGACGAGGGAGAAGGATGACAGACCGAGTCCTCGAGGTGGATCTGAAGGGGTTTCTGGCCCGTGAAAGGCTCAGGGTGGAAGGGGCTCTGAGGGAAGCTCTGGAAACCATTCTCCCAAAAACCCCTGAAGCGTTTCGGGCTGCTCTCCGCCACGGTGTCACCAGTGGCGGGAAGCGTCTCCGGCCCATTCTGTGTGTGGCGGCCTATCACGCATCCGGAGGGACCAACGGGGGAATTTACTCTCTGGCGGTTTCCCTGGAGCTCATCCACGCCTACTCCCTCATGCACGACGACCTGCCCTGCATGGACGATGCTGCCCTCCGGCGGGGGGAGGCCACCACTCATAAGGCCCATGGGGAAGCCGCCACCACGGTGGCAGGGGCTGTGCTGATTCCGTGTGCCGTTCTCCAAGCCTATGAGGCGGCTCAGGCCATGGACCTCCGTGAGGACACGTGCCGCCGGTTGGTGCATGAGCTCTCACGAGCCGCAGGGGGTGGCGGAATGGTGGGTGGGCAGGCTCTGGACCTCCTCGGTGAAGGTCAGGATCTCTCGGCCGACGAGCTGGACGACCTGCATCGGCGAAAGACCGGGGCCCTTCTCAGAGCCTCCCTCCGCATGGGGGGTATTGCCGCGGGGGCGGCCCCGGAAACGTTGGCGGGGTTGGACGAGTACGGTGAGTCCATCGGCCTCGCCTTCCAGATTGCAGACGATCTCCTGGACGCCACGGCTTCGGTCCGGAAGCTGGGTAAAAACCCCTCCGATGCCGAGCTTGGGAAGTCCACCTACGTATCCCTCTTCGGCCTCGAGGAGGCTGGGCGAAAAGCCCGGGAGTTGGTGACCACTGGGGTCACGGCACTAAGGACCGGTGGCCTCGCTTCTCCCGAGTTGGAAGCTCTGGCCCGATACATCGTGGAGCGAGACCGGTAGGAGTTTGGTTGGGCCGAAGATGAGGCCAGGGTGCCTAGGACGACTCTTTCTTCGTAGCTTTTAAGATTGGGTCCCTGTGTAAAGGAGAAGGATTACGTGGCCGTCCTCGAAAGGGTGAAATCCCCCAAGGACATCAAAGACCTCTCGCGGGAGGAGCTCCACGAGCTGGCCAAGGAGGCCAGGCAACGTCATATCGACGTGGTGTCCGAGGTCGGAGGGCATTTCGGTGCCAGCCTCGGGGTTACGGAGCTGACCGTGGCCCTCCACCATGTGTTCGATACGCCCAGGGACAAGATCGTCTGGGATACAGGCCACCAGGCCTATATCCACAAGATCCTCACTGGACGAAACGACCAACTGCACACCATTCGACAACAAGGCGGACTCGCACCCTTCTGTCGGAGGGAGGAGTCGGAATACGACGCATTCGGGGCGGGTCATGCCGCCACGTCCATCTCATCGGCCTGGGGAATGGCCGTGGCCAGGGACCTGAACAAGGACGACTTCTCGGTCATCGCCGTGATCGGCGACGGGGCGATGGGATGTGGCCTGGCATACGAGGCCTTGAATAACGCCGGCCACACCGGCCGTAACTTCATCGTCATTCTCAACGACAACGAGATGTCCATCGCCCCAAACGTGGGCGCCATGAACAAATACCTCACCAGCATGATCACGAACCCGGTGTACAACAAGGTTCGTCGGGAGGTGAAAGATCTACTCAAGCGGGTCCCCACCAGTTTAGGTGGGGCCATGGAGCACTTCGCCTATAAAGTGGATGAGAGCGTGAAGAATATCTTCATGCCCGGCATGCTTTTCCAGGAATTGGGCTTCCGATATGTGGGGCCCATCGAGGGGCATAACCTGGATGCCCTGGTGGAGCGCCTGAGTGCGGTGAAGCACATGCGAGGCCCCATTCTGGTACACGTTCTCACCCAGAAGGGGAAGGGATTCGAACCGGCCGAAGAAGACCCGTTCAGATGGCACGCCGCGAAGCCCTTCGATAAGGACTCCGGGAATGCCACCAAAGCTGGCGGTGGAGGCCTGCCGCGTTACCAGAAGGTTTTTGGTAAGGGGCTGGTGGAGTTGGGAGAGATCGACTCCCGCGTGGTGGCGATTACGGCAGGGATGAGAGACGGCACGAGCACAGATCTCTTCGAGAAGGCCCATCCCGACCGTTTTTTCGATGTGGGGATTGCTGAGGGACATGGAGTGACCTTTGCCGCAGGCCTCGCGACAGAGGGAATTCGGCCGGTCGTGGCTATCTACTCTACCTTCCTGCAGCGGGGGTACGACGGTGTGGTCCACGACGTGGCCCTGCAGAACCTCCCTGTGGTGTTTGGAATGGATCGGGCCGGGGTGGCTGGCGCCGACGGGCCCACCCACCATGGGACCTTCGATATCAATTACATGCTCACCGTTCCCGGGATGACCGTCACGGCGCCCAAGGACGGGTCTGAGATGCTGGCGCTTCTTCGGCTAGGGGTGGCCTGGGCCGAGGGTCCCTTCTCGATCCGATGGCCCAGGGACTCAGTGCCTGAGGCCGTCCCCCATATCGCGGAGATCGCTGATGTGCCCTATGGGACCTGGGAGATCCTCCGAAAAGGCGGGGATGTGGCTATCCTGGCAGTGGGAACCATGGTGCTGGAAGCGACAAGGGCCGCCGAGGCGCTGGCGGAGGACGGGATCGAGGCCACGGTTGTGAATTGTCGGTTCATGAAACCGTATGATGCCGCGATGCTCCAGGAGATTCTTCTCTCCCACGACCAGCTCCTGACGGTGGAGGAGGGGGCAGTGGTGAACGGCTTCGGCGCCTTCCTGGCGCGGGAGATCAGGGAAATGCCCGACGGATCCAGCGCCCAGGTGAGAACTCTGGGGATTCCCGATGAATTCGTCGCGCACGGAAGCAGGGCCTCGCTTCTCAGGGAGATCGATTTGGACGCTCAGGGAATCGAAACCTGGGTCCGAGAACTGGTGGGTGCATCCGCCGGACCGGAGGTCAGCGCGGTGGGTGGCCCGGCACGGGGAATGGCCTGATGACGAGAGAAACCTCGGCGCTCCCGCCCTTTCGCAGGATTGGCCTGGTAGGAAAAACCGGACAGCCCAGTCTTCCTTCGGTCATGGCCCGGCTCATGTCAACCTGCCGGGCTTACGGCGTAGATGTGGTCTTTCAGGGGATGCTCCAGCCTGGAGAGCTCCCGGGTCCCGAGGTAGAAGGGACGCTGGACAACGGAGTTGACCTCCTCATCACTCTGGGTGGGGACGGTACTTTGCTCTGGGGTGCTCGCCTGGTGGCGGAAAGGAATGTCCCCGTCCTCGGTATCAACCTCGGGCACATGGGCTTTCTCACCTCGGTGAACCACGACGAAGTCGAGAATGCGCTGGAACAGCTCTTCCTCGGGGACTACGTGTTGGATACCCGTTCCACCCTGGAAGCACACCTGGTCGGGAACGACGGAACCGAGCGCGCCCGGCATCTGGCCCTCAACGACTTCGTCATCCACAAGCGGGGCATGGCCCGTGTGACGCGTTTGGAGTTGCTGGTGGGGGAAGGGGCCGACCAGGAGGAGATTGGTGGATTCACCGGCGACGGAGTGGTCCTATCCACCCCCACAGGGTCCACGGCCTATTCCCTGTCGGCAGGGGGCCCCATCGTGGCCCCAGGAATGAACTGTATCACCGTAACGCCCATCTGTCCCCACACCCTGGCCGTACGCCCGCTGGTGATTTCAGCAGATGAAACCCTCACCGTTCTTCCCCGGGACGAGACTGGGGCCCTGGTCTTGACGGTGGACGGGCAGGAGGCGGCGGAGCTTTCCCTGGGTGAGTCGGTGGTGGTTCGGCAAGCGGAGGCGAGGGTGAACCTGATCCGGATTCCAGGCCAGACCTTCTTTTCCACCCTCCGTCAGAAGCTCAACTGGGCGATCCGTCCCCAAGGGGACGGGTAGAGTCCGCCCCAATCTCCTGATCAGGCTTACAACCCCATTGAGATGCCCCGCCTGGGTCTCCTAGATTCAGTGCCATGCTCATCGAACTCCGAGTCCGGGACTACGCCGTAATCGACGACCTTTCCCTGGAGCTCAAGCCAGGCTTGAATGTCCTCTCAGGGGAGACGGGAGCGGGGAAGTCCCTGATCGTGGGGGCCCTCTCCCTCCTGGTTGGAGAAAGGGCTTCCTCGCAAACGGTACGTGCCGGTGCTCGGAAGGCCGTGGTGGAAGGGGCTTTCGACCTATCCGGGATGCCCGACCTGGAGAGACGTCTCTCCGAACTGGGTTTCCCTGACGAGGACGGACTCCTCTTGTTACGGCGTGAAGTGGCGGCAGAAGGGCGGAACCGCGCGTGGGTGAACGGATCTCCGGCCACCGCCTCGGCGGTGGGAGAGCTGGGAGCTCAACTGGTGGATATCCACGGCCAACACGAACATCAAAGCCTACTGGAACCCAACGCCCAAAGAGAGATCCTGGACACATACGGCGGGGCGTCGGAGGTAGCCCGTAAGGTTCGGAACCTTCATACCAGCCTCATGGAGAAGAAGGGCCAACTCAGGGAGAAGGCTGCCAGGGTTTCAGAGCTCGATGCACGAGCCGATTTCCTCCGCTTCCAGCTTTCCGAGATCGAGGAAGCCAAGATCCAGGACGGGGAAGAGGAAGCCTTGGGGGAAGAGGCCAGGCGCCTGGACCACGCAGAGGAGTTGGCCAGGGGAGCCGAAGGCCTCTATGAGGGACTCTACGGCGGCGAAGACTCCATTTCTGACAGGGTCGCCGCCCTCCGGGACCTCCTCGACCAACTCTCGAAACTGGACTCTGCCCTGGGGGATCCGGTTGGGACTCTGGAGGAGGCCTACCATCTCCTGACGGATGCCGGCCAGAAGTTGGGGACCTACGCCTCCAACCTGGAATTCGACCCCGGTCGCTTGGAGGAGATTCGTTCGAGGCAGGATCTGATCTTCCGGTTGAAACGGAAGTACGGTCCCGGCCCGGGGGAAGTCTTCGCCACGGCCAACCGGGTCCGGAGCGAGCTGGCTGAGTTGGACGGGGCGTCGTTCGACCTGGAAGGTTTGGAACGGGAGATTCGAAAGGTGGAGAAGGAATTCGGCCAGGAAGCAGCCACCCTGAGCCGAATGCGGGAGGCCGGAGCCCGGCTTCTGGAGACCGCCGTCGGGGGTCTCCTTCCAGGTTTGGGAATGGAAAGGGGAGTCTTCCGGATCGAGCTCGAGGCCATGGAGGAACCGGGACCTGCAGGGGGAGAGAAGGTAGAGTTTCTGGTGAGTCTGAACCCGGGTTTCGATCCAGGGCCTTTGTCCCGAATCGCCTCCGGAGGAGAACTCTCCAGGGTGATGTTGGCGCTTAAGAGTGTTCTGGCAGGTGTGGACCGGATTCCCTCTCTGATCTTCGACGAGATCGATGTCGGGATCGGCGGCGAAGTCGCCCTCAAGGTTGCTGAGAAGCTTCAGGACGTAGCCACCACTCATCAGGTTTTTGTCATCACGCATCTGCCCCAATTGGCTTCCAGGGCTCATCAACAACTACTGGTTGAGAAGGGTGAAGTGGACGGAATGGCCTCGACGCGGGTGAGGGAGCTCACCGGGGAGGAGCGCGTGAGGGAGGTCGCCCGAATGTTGGGTGGGGACGCCGAGTCAGCCACCTCCAGGGAGCATGCCAGAGAGCTCCTCCGCCTCGGTGACTGAGGGCCCGCCTCCCCAGAAGGTCTTGTAGATGGAGAGGCCCATCTGAAACCGACCACCCTTCGGCGTCCTCCCCCCACTCCCGCCTACCGGATGGAAGTAGGTCGCCCGCACATAAAGGGGCATGGACGCCTCCCCACGGGCGCTTGGACCCAAAGAGGAGTAGGTAGCCGAGAACCCCACCTCCTGAAGCCGCTGTTCGGTCTCGAGATTCAGAAGGGCGGCAGACGGAAAGTCGGCCGGGTCCTGGATCTCGGTGTCGATGTCGCCCAAAGCGTAGGCGTCTTCCCCTTTGGACCAGACGTGGTAGCGGACACCAAAGCTCATGTCAGGAGTGAGGAAATACCTGGGATTCAGGTCGATTTCCAGGTAGTTCCCGGGGGTCCACCTCAAGGGTGCGGTGCGGGAGAAGTCAGGAAGGGTCTCGGAGGGGCCAGCAATCCTCCGGAAAATGTCGCCCTCCTTCTGAACTCCGTATCGGAGCTGCCCCCACGCACCGAAGCGGGATCCTAGCTCGACCAACCCGAAGAGATTCCCCTCCATATCCAGCTGACCGTCCCCTAGATCCTGATCGAGGAACCGGGCCGGATCCTCCTGGCCGCCAGTCCCTAGCCGGACCAACACACCCCCGCCCAGCTGGAGTC
>JBDHGR010000107.1:0-10328 GCA_039589815.1 Gemmatimonadota bacterium
AAGATCTTCCAGCTGTTGCTGGAAATACACTTGTTGTTCTTCGTACCGGTTCGCAGCGAATTCCAGGATCCCCGCCTTCTGCCGCAGCTCGGTGGGTCCGTCCCTTGCCTCCACATTGATCTCCGGCAGCGGCTCCACCGTGACCTGAGGCTCCGGGAGTGCCCGTATCCGGGCAATCTCCAGGTAGGTGTTCTCTACGAAGCCCTCGATGGCCCGCTGTTCCACCGGATCCGTCTCTAGGGCTGCCCTGGCCAAGAGGTCTTCGAGGTAGACACGCCTCGCTTCCAGCAGATTGCGCCTGGCTTCCCTGAGTTCCTGGGCTCTCTCCTCGAGCTGCCGTTGGGCACGCGCCCTCAGTCCGAGGGCCTGCTGAATGTCCACGTATGCCCGGGTCGCCTCCGCTTCGTTCCCGGCGGCTCGGGCGTCATCGAACGCCTGAGATGCGCGTGCGTACTCGACCTCTCGTCCGTTCAGCTCCGCCCTGGCTGCTCTATGGCTGGCGTCCGCCCGTTCATGGGCAAACTCCAGTTCCACGATTCTGTTCTCCTGGGCGTAAATGCTGGAAGGGACAGCCACTGGAAGCGCGATCAGGGCGAAGGCCAAAAGGAAAGGGCGCAGGGAGCCCCTCGCCAGGTGGATACGGCCCGACAGGAGGCCGCCGCCGGCCCATGAGCCCAACCGCATGGGGGGGAGGAGAATCACACCTCGATCCCGTACTTCTGGAGCTTGTAGTAGAGGGCGCTGGTTTTGAGCCCCAGCAGACGAGCAGCCTCCGCCTTCACTCCCCTGGCCTGTTCAAGGGCCTTTCTCAGGAGACGCTCCTCGAGGCCCTCCACGGCCTGATTCAGGTCCAGGCCACTTCCCGGAAAGGCCGCGTCGATGAGGGACGTATCCAGTGCGTCCCCGGAGGGGAGGAAGGGAAGATCCTCCTCCTCCAGGGTGTCATCTTCTGCAAGAACGAGAGCACGCTCCATGACGTTCTCCAACTCACGCACGTTTCCCGGCCAGTCGTAGTCCTCCAGGCGAGAAAGGGCCACCTCGCTGAGATCAAGCACGCGGTGATTGGTCCGCTCCCGAAGCTTGTCCAGGAAGTGGCGAGCCAGAACGGGAACGTCAGCCTTCCTTTCCCGCAGGGGTGGGATCGTGACCGGGACCACGTGGAGCCGATAAAAAAGGTCCTCCCGGAAGCTATCCCCTTTTTGGAGCTCATCGGCCGGAGTGTTGGTGGCAGCGATGATGCGGACGTCGACGGGGATGGTCTCCTCGCCCCCGACCCTCTCGAGCTCTCGTTCCTGGAGTACTCGCAAGAGCCGAATCTGCGTGGTCTGGTTGATGGTGGCGATCTCGTCCAGGAATAGGGTGCCGCCGTCTGCCAACTCGAACCTCCCTCGGCGTTGTCTCTCCGCACCGGTGAAGGCCCCCTTTTCATGACCGAAGAGTTCCGAGTCCAGGAGGCCTTCCGTCAGGGCCCCACAATTCACTCGAATGAAAGGGCCGTTCTTCCGGGGGGATCCTGCGTGAATCGCCCTCGCAACCAATTCTTTCCCTGTGCCCGACTCTCCGTAGATCATGACCGTCGAGTCGCTCCGAGCCACTCTCCCGATCCACTGGAAAACCTCGTCCATCTGCTTCGACTCGCCTACGATCTCTCCGTAGCGGGCCTCTGCCTCTTCCCGGAGGTAGGTGTTCTCCACGCGGAGAGCCACGTTCTCCCTCTTAAGGCGAAGCCTTTCCGCCCGATCCGCCAAAAGGCGGTCTACTTTTACTCCAAACTCCTCTGAGGAGAACGGTTTGGTGAGGAAGTCCGCAGCGCCCAACTTCATGGCCTCCACTGCCTTCTCGATGGTACCGTAGGCCGTGATGACCAACACTTCCACGTCAGGATAGCTCTGCCTCACCTTCCTGAGGACTTGGATCCCGTCCATCTTGGCCATTTTCAGGTCCGTAATGACCAGGTCGGCGCCCATGTCCTCCAACAGGGCCAAGCCGCGTTCGCCGGCTTCCGCAGAGAGGGTTCTATGCCCACGGCGGCGGAGGAGAAGCTCCAGCCCCTCCCGCATGGAGTCGTGGTCGTCAATGATCAGAACCTGAGCCATTCCCTAACTCTCGTCTTCTTCCGGCGGATAGTCTTCCCCCCCACGGAAATATACCTTGAACTCAGCACCCACCCCACTCGCTCCATCTCCCGTGGTTAGCTCCACCCTCCCACCGTTGGCCTCCACTACGCTCTTGACAATGGCCAAACCCAGGCCTGCCCCCTGCTCCTTGTCGGTGACGAACGGTTCGAAGATTCGGTCCTCCAGCTCCGGTGGGACACCGGGGCCGTTGTCCCTGACGAGAAGCAAAACTTCTCCCCGGAGGGCCTCGCACCGCACCTGCACCGCCTGACCCGCCTGGGCAGCGTTCCGGACCAGGTTCAATGCGACCCTCTTCACGTGTTCGGTGTCGGCCCTGGCCAGGAGGGGGTATTCGGGAAGACTCAGCAAGAGCTCGTCCCCGGAGTCCCTCATTTCGATTTCCACCAACTCGACAGCTTCCTGGACGGGTATCCGAACGTCGTGAAGCTCTCCCTCAGGGCGAAGAGGTCTGGCAAACGTGAGGAAGTCGTCGATGATCCGGTTCAACGCCGTGATCTCGTCCCTCACCTTTCCGATAAACTGGGTCCTCTCTTCTGGGTTCTCCGATTCAGCGGCCGCCGACGCGAAGAGCTCCAGCCCCCCAAGTGGATTGCGGATCTCGTGTGCCACCTGTGCCAACATGAGGCGGAGCTGCTCGTCACGGTGGAGGATCCCCACACGCATTCGTTCCATGGCTCTGGAAAGACGCCCCAACTCCCCACCCGGTTCTTTTCGAACGGGCTCGTCCATACGGCCCCGCTGGATACGGATGGCCACCCGCCCCAGACGGTTCAACGGCCCGGTGATGGTCGTGGCCAGGAACCACGCCACGAGGGCCGCAACCAGGGCCGCAACCGCCGACCCGGCAATGGCCGTTCGACGGAACTCGGTGAGGGGGGTCCGGTAATCCGCCGGCATCCTAACCACCAGGATGGCGTTCTCCTCAGGGGAATCCGGCACATAGCTATGTTCCAGGCGAACGAATCCGTATTTTGAGTAACGGCCACCTTCGAATGGCCCCCACAGATCCGACACGGCCGTACCCATCTCCACAGCCTCGTTGATCTCATTAATGTGCGGGGCAAGGTCCGGCGGAAGCTCGCCGATCCGAACGGAGTCCGTGTCTAAGGTCGTCACCAGGGCCCGCAGGTCCTGGCTCACGACATAGGCCTCCTCCACGAACCGTGTCAGACGTCTGAGCTTCTCCTGCTCGCTCTCAAAGAAATCCTCCTCCTCCGCTCCGGGCTGAAAGCTCAGAAGATAGTTGGCGCTCAGCCCAACGTCCGCCGCCGCCCCTGCCACCTCTAACAGCTTTCTGTCTAGCTCAGCTTCCAGGGCTCGGGACGTACTCGTGTACGCCAGAGTTCCCCCCAATGCGGTCACGAGGACGGAAAAGGCTACAAAGACGAGTACATATTGGCGGCGGAGGGACAAGGCGCTACTCCCCGCAAGGGACCCGCTCCTGCACCAGGTCGCCGAAGGAAGTGGGCTGAAGAGTCCTGGGTGCCACGACGACATGGATCGGGTAGTGTTCCCGGGCTGCCGGTGAGCAGAAATCCCCCGGGACCCTCTCGAAGAGTGAGATCTGGGTCTCGTCGGTTACTTGAAGGATCCGCCGAACCTCCACGCTGTCTCCGGCCTCGGTCCGGAGTCCGATTGCCGCCACAACGGCCATCTCCTTGGCCCAATCGACATAGGGAATGTCCTCGGGCGCCGTGTGATTATGATCTGCCCAGAAAGTCAGCCAGCCCGTGGGTGGGTTGGGGTTGCCTGTGGGGACGGAAAAAAATACCTGAGAGGTATCCCGACTGGCTCCTGAATCCTCGTCCCGGTCCAGCGTGCCGAACGGCACGCTCCCAAAATATGCAGAAACAAAATCTGCCCCCTGGGTGAAGTTCCTGACCAGAATTCCCACCTGAATAACCTTCAAGGCGTCGAAATCGGGCCCGGCTTCAGAGGTCTGTAGCGTGCCAAGGTCCCCCGAGGCGCACCTGACCCAGCTGGCCTCTTCCTCCCTTAGTTCGTCCCAGATGGTCACGGTGACCCTGGTCCGGGTCGGCGCACACGGTTCTGGCGGCTCTGAGGAGACCGGAAAGAGCTCAAGGTGCCCCCCCGTCTCATTCAATTGGGTAATGAGCGACGCATAGATCGAGGCGTAGGCCACCGGATCCCCGGTATTCTTGGTTACGGTTTCGTCGCCTTCCAAACCTCTGTAGGAGATAATCTCCCTGAGAACCCAAGCCCCGGACGAGCCCCATGTCAGAATCTGCTGAAGCTCTCCGGATCCCGCACTGGACAAGAGTGGGGCCAGGACCCCGACTTCCACCTCACCCAGTTGCCCGAATCGAATGGTATCGAGGGGGGGGGTGCCGTTATCGTCCCCACAAGCCAGGATGAGGAGACTCAGGACGGTTATCGGGAGGAAGGAAGTCCGCCCGCTTCGGGACTTGCCGGCATTTACTGCTGCTCGAACCATCATTCTTCCACTCTGTCAGCCCCAGACGGGAATTTCCAGCCCTGCCTATCCTGCTTTCCCGCTTCCACACTTCTACACGGCCAACGACGCGCCGTTCGCAATCAGAGCTGAAGAAGGGCCAGCCCTCAGCTGACCCCTCTTTGTACTCCCGTTTCTTCTCGGCCTCAATCCAATAGTCGAAGGGGCATGACCAGACAAAGATAGTCCATCCCATCTTCCCCCTCCGAGGTCACCGGCTCCAGCGTCGCCGCTCGCTCTGGGGCTCTGAAAGTCAACTTCACTTCCTCAGTGGGCATATACCGCAGGACTTCCAGTAAATAGTTGGCGTTAAAGCCGATTTCCATCTCTTCCCCATCGTAATCCAGTTCCAGCTCATCCTCACCCTCACCCAGATCAGGAGTGAGCACGTTCAGATGAACCCGCCCTTCGTCGAAGACAAGTCGAATTCGATGGGTTTGGTCACTGGCCACCACGGCCATCCGGCGGACGGCAGATTCCAAGGCACTCTTTTCCACGGTAGCCTCTTTATCGTTGTCCTTCGGTATGACTTGCTCGTAGTTGGGATAGGTACCCTCGATCAACCGGGTATATACTTCTGTACCGGAAGACCGGAAGCCCAGGTGGTTTCCGTCTCTCGCAACCTCTAGGTCATCTTCCGACTTGAAGAGACGTTGCACCTGCTGGAGCGCTGCAGGGGGAACGATGAAGTCAGCACTGGTGGCCGTGGCAGGACCGGCTGGGACCGTCATCCGCGCCAGGCGATGACCGTTCGTAGCCACCATTTGCATCCGTCCGTCCCGCAGCTCCCAGAGGACCCCATTCAGAATGGGTCGGCTCTCTTCGGTGGACACGGCAAAAGAGGTGTGATGAATGAGCCTTTGGAGCTCACTCCCCTGGATGCTCCAGCCCTTTTCAAAGTCCACCCCAGGTAGGCTGGGGAACTCCTCGCTGGGGAGGCCATTCAGCTTAAAGGAGCTACGCCCACACTTCAGCTCCAGTTGGTCTCCCCGTGCAACGATCTCCACAGGTCGGTCAGGAAGCTCTCGTGCAATCTCCTGGAGCTTTTTCCCTGGGGCCGTGAGGCTTCCGGTCCCCTCGACGTCGGCTGGAACCTGGACCCTTACCGCTACGTCCAGGTCCGTTCCACTCATCCACACCCCTCCATCCCTGGCTTCCAGAAGAATGTTGGAAAGCACGGGGAGTGTCGTTTTCGTGGGGATACTCGCGGAGACGGCAGCAAGACCCTTGTGAAGGTTCTGTCGGGTAATTGTGAAGTTCATGAATCCTCCGCAATGCCGGGGTTCGGCCTGCGCACTTTCCACAAAAAAGAGTGAATCGAGTGCTTTTTATTCTTCTCTATGGTAAAAACCTAGTAGTAGTAGTGCCTGTGGAAGTGTGGAGGAACGAAGCCAGAATGTCCAATCTTCCCGGTGCCTACTGGTCTTTTCCCTCCCACAGGCTGTGGACGGCCCTGTGGAAATATCCTGAGTTGTCTCCACTAAAATCCGTTCTCCACGACTCCGTGGAAACCCCCGGGTCTTTCCGGGAGTTTTCCCCAGAGTTGTTCACACCAAACGAACCAGGTCCTCCTTCAGAGCAGCCACCTTGCGTTCGAAGGAGGGCTCACTGGCCATGGTTTCCTCCACCTTTCGGATCGAATGGATCACGGTGGAGTGATCTCTGCCTCCAAAATGGGACCCAATCCGAACCGGGGGGAGATCCAAGAGTTCCCTGATGAGGTACATGGCAACCTGGCGTGGCACCGTCAAGTCCTTTGTCCTGCGCTTGGAAGCCAATGAGGGGCCGTCCACTCCCCACTGATCGGCGACTGCCTCGCGGATCTTCTCAGGAGTGACTCTCGAGGCACTCTCCGAGGCCGCCGACCCAAAGACACCCTGGAGGGCAGACCGGGCCATGGAAACAGTGATTTCGAGGTTTTTTAGGGAGGAATAGGCCAGGAGCTTGATGATGGCTCCTTCCAACTCCCGCACCGACGAGGTGCATGCCTTGGCGACAAAATCAATGACTTCCGTGTCCAGGGTCAGGCTGTCATCATCGGCCTTCTTGCGGAGGATGGCCACTCGCGTTTCGTAGTCTGGGGCCTTGATGTCTGCAACCAGGCCCCACTCGAACCTGGAGACAAGGCGTTCTTCGAGTCCCGGGATTTCTTTCGGTGGCCGGTCACTGGTCAGAACGATTTGTTTGTGAGCATCGTAGAGAGCATTAAAGGTGTGGAAGAACTCCTCCTGGGTTCTCTCCTTCCCTTCCAGGAAGTGAACGTCATCTACCAGGAGGAGATCCATGCGCCGGTAGCGGCGCCGGAACTCGGGCATGGTCCCGGTCTGGATGGAGGTGACGAGCTCGTTCGTGAATTGTTCCGAGGGAACGTAGGCGACCCGTTTGGAGGGCGCTGCCTCAAGGATGGCGTTTCCGATGGCGTGCATGAGATGGGTTTTTCCCAGTCCAACACCGCCGTAGAGGAACAGGGGGTTGTACATACGGGCCGGTTTCTCGGCCACGGCCGAACAGGCAGCAGCCGCCAGCTGATTGTCTCCTCCCACCACGAACCGGGAAAAGGAATAACGCCGGTTCAGGCCAGGGTCCGGAGAGTCCGGCGCTGGGGAGAGCGGAGGGGTCCCCCCAGGAGAGGGAGCGACGGAGGGGTTGGCGAGCTCGACGGAGGGGACCGGCGGAAACGAGGGAGAGTCCCCCGTCGAGAAGGAGATGGAAAGGTGGCGGCCAACGATCTGAGCCGCGGCTTCTTCCAGAAGGTCTCCGTACTTGTCCTCCAGCCACTCTACGTGAAACTGGCTAGGGGCCTCCACCAAGAGCTCCCGCTCCGATAGGGCGACCGGATTGGTATGGGAAAGCCAGGTGGCGAAGGCCTGCTCCGGTAGTCCGGCCTGGACCACCTGGAGGATTCGGGACCATAGTTCGGAGGCCGTGAGCTCCATGAACGTGGGTGCTGGGTGAAAGAGGCCCTAAATTGGGGGCTGGCAAGCTATTGGGCGAATGTGGAAAAGTCAATTAAGGACCGGTGATTCACGGGAATCCCCGTGGAAAGAAAGGGGTTTTGGGGTTGACCCTTGCCCCGGATCTTGGGTACCTTTGAAAGCTGTTTTATCAATGCAACCATGGACCGAGTGGGTGATTCCTCATGATGCCGACGTACAATCCCCGGAACCGGAAGAGAAAGAACAAACACGGGTTCCGGGCCCGTATGCAGACCAAAGGGGGCCGGAAGACCCTCAACCGGCGTCGTCACAGAGGGCGGCGGCGTCTGGTGGTGAGCGTCGGCTCGAAATAGGGCCTGTGGGGAAGGCGCACCCAGGAGCGGGGGCGCCGGGCGGCTTCGGTTTGCCCCCCTCGAGTCGAATCACCCGGACCGGGGATATCCGGAACCTGATGCGCCGGGGAAGGAAAAAGAAGACGTCGAACCTGGACGTCTTCTTTTTGTCTTCTAGTGAACCGGGGCCAAGAGTTGGTATTGTAGTTCCGAAACACCACCGGCGGGTGGTGGACAGGAACAGGGTGAAGCGTCGGTTGCGGGAGGTGAGCAGACAGGAGCTTCTCCCACGATTGAGGGAACAAGGCCTCCGCCTGGACCTGCTGATAAGGGCCAGAAGGGAAGCCTACGAAGCAAGCTACCGGCAACTCCGACGGGAGGTGCTGGAGGTCACAGAGGAGCTATGTTCAGGGCGGCTTTCCTGGCGGTGATTCGCTTTTACCGCCTCGCCATTTCTCCGATTACCCCGCCATCATGCCGGTTTTCGCCGACATGCTCGGCCTATGCCCAGGAGGCCGTGGAGAGGCACGGTGCGGGAAGGGGGGGTTGGTTGGCCCTGCGTCGCATATTCCGCTGCCACCCCTTCGGGGGTAAGGGGTACGACCCGGTCCCATGAAAACCGAGATCCGTTTTCTCCTAGCAGTGGTTCTGATGATCGGTGTTTTGGTCATCACCAATCTGATGTTCCCTACCGTGCCCCCGGAAGAATTGCCGGGTTATGTGCCGCCAGACACCGTGTTGGCCACGGAAGAGGCGCCCCAGCCCAGAGCTCCCGGTGTCCAGGGAGACCCCTCTGTAACCCCGGAACTGACCGTTGGCGATACCCAGGAAGAAGACCCCCTGGCAGGAGTGATGGGAGAACAGGTGGCGGAGGCCCCGGTCGACTCCGGGGGGGTGCCCGCGACCGTTCTGGTGGAGGGCCCACTCTACGAGTTCACCTTTTCTAGCAGAGGGGCCCGCCTGATGGCGGCTGAACTGCCCAACTTCCCCTCCTTTGCCACGATGGGGCCGGTTCAGCTCCTCTATCCGGAAGAGGGGGGCGCACTGGGAACCAGGCTTCTGGCTCAATCGGACACGGTGGACCTGAGGGGAATCACGTTCGAAGTGGAGCCGGCCGATGGGCTACGTCTTTCAGAGGGTGGCGGGCCCCAGGATCTCCGGTTCGTGTACCGGCACCCCACGTTCCCGTTCACGTACGAGGTGGTCTACACCTTCCGGCCAGATGGGTACGTGGTGGCCGTGAGCAATAGGATCACCGGGCTGGATGTCGACTGGATACTCACCGACCTGGGAAACGGAATCCCCTTCAACGAACAAAAGGAACGCGACGAGCTCCGGGCGGCCGCCTACGTTGTTAACCACCAGCAGGAGGGAATCCGGTCGGTTCTCCTGAGCCGGGTCGAGGCGTCGGCCATCGAGGAAGGCCCTCTTCTCTGGACCGCGTTCAAGAGCAAATACTTTCTCTTCGCCCTTTTGGCTGGAGCGACCGAAGAGGAAGAGACATACCTGGGTGGAGCCGTGGTCCACCCCGCCCCGGCGGGGAATCAGGCCGCCGTCTCCATTTCTCAGCCGGTCTCCTCGGACGGGGCCATCGACTATCGCCTCTATGCGGGTCCCCAGGATTTCTCCCGTCTGGAGGCACTAGGCTCGGACATGCAGAACGCCAACCCTTACGGGTGGAAGTTCATGCGCCCCATTGTTCGGCCCTTCGCCGGGATCATCATCAAGATCCTGGGATTCCTCCATGAGAATCTGAACATCGGGTACGGGTGGGTCCTCATCCTGTTCGGGGTCATGATGCGGATTGTCCTCTTTCCCTTGAACCAGAAGGGGATGAAGGCGCAGATGCGGAACATGGCGGCCCAGCCACTCATGCAGGAGATCCAGGCCAAGTATAAGGACAACCCGGAGAAGCTTCAGAAGGAGATGATGAAGCTGTACAAGGAACATGGGTTCAACCCCCTGGCGGGGTGTCTCCCCATGCTTCTTCCATGGCCGGTCCTCATCGCACTCTTTTTCGTATTCCAGAACACCATCGAGCTCCGGGGCGTGTCGTTCCTTTGGCTCCCGGACCTCTCCGCGCCGGACCCCTACTTCATCCTGCCGGCGTTCCTGGGCATCTCCATGTTCCTCCTCCAGTGGGTGAGCATGAGGTCGATGCCCCAGCAGAACCCCCAGATGAAGATGATGATGTACGTTATGCCGGTGATGATGGTCTTCATCTTCTTCCAGCTGGCGTCGGGGCTGAACTTGTACTATGCCACGGCGAACATCGCGACCCTGCCCCAGCAGATCTATATCGCCAAAGAGCGAAAGAAAGCTCAGGCAAAACCGCCCTTAACGATGAGCGAATAGGGGCCCGCTCCCGGGCTCCCCCATCCCGGGAGCTCGCGGAGTTCATATGGCCAATCCCGACACCATCGTTGCAGTTGGAACACCGCCGGGCCCC
>JBDHGR010000108.1:0-10242 GCA_039589815.1 Gemmatimonadota bacterium
GTTTCCAAACCCGCAGCACCTCTCTCTGGCGGGGCAATCAAGGATCGATCCCTCGGGCCCTCGAGGCCCCCCCAGTAAGCATCGGATCTTCGCCTGTTGCGCCTCACAGTCAGCCCATTAAGATGCCTCCATGCCCACCGATGCCCCACGCCTGAGCAGGGAAGGCTACAACCTGCAGCGTTCGGTGATGCGCGATCTCCTGCGCTTCGCAGTGGACCCTGATGTGATCTCCCTGGCTGGCGGCCTTCCGGCCAGCGAATTCCTCCCTCTGGACGGGCTGAAAGAGTGTCTCGATATCGTCTTATCGAAAGACGGTCCTCGGGCCCTGCAGTACAGCCCCCAACACCTGCCTTTGAGAGCCTGGATTGCCGAGTACATGGGTTCCAGGGGCGTGTCCTGCACTGCCGAAGAGATCTTCATCACCAACGGAAACCAGCACGGCCTGGCCATACTCTCTCGGCTTTTCCTGGATGCGGGGCAACCGACGGCCATCGAAGAGATCACTTTCACCGGGGTCCATCAGGTCACTGTGGGACGCGGCGCGGAGGTCAGGACACTGCCGACGGATCTCGACACCGGCGTGTGTGTGGAAAGCTTCGAAGAAGCCCTCAAGGCCTCACCCACGCCGAGGTTCTCGGTCCTGATCACCGATTTTCACAACCCCCTCGGGGTGTCCATCGCCCAGGACAAGAGGGCGGAGTTGGCCGGTTTGGCTGCTCGATACGGCGTTCCACTCATCGAGGACGACCCCTACGCACCTCTTCGGTTTCGCGGGAACCCCATACCCCCCATCAAAGCCCACGATGAAGCCGGGATGGTCTTCTACCTCGGTTCTTTCTCGAAAATGTTGGCTCCCGCCCTTCGTCTGGGCTGGATCGTGGCTCCGGCCGAGCTCATGCCGAGGATCACGACTCTCAGGGAATCTTTCGATCTTGAATCCTCCACCCTCTTTCAACGGGCCGTGACCGAGTTCCTGATTCGGGGCATGCTGGAACCCCACCTGGAAGCCATCACGGCAGCCCACGGGGAACGGCGTGACACCATGCTCTACGCCTTGGAGGAAAACCTATCGGACCTGGCCCGGTGGAGTAAGCCGGACGGTGGCGTTTTTGTATGGGTCTCCCTTCCAGAGCAATTGGACACGACGGAGATGTTCCACCAGGCCATCGGCCAGCAGGTGGCGTATATCCCCGGGGGGGTCTTCTCCGTGGATGGGAGCACCAAGAACGCTCTTCGCCTGAACTTCAGCAATGTTAAACCCGAAGCCATCGAAGAAGGCGTGGCACGCCTGGCCGGCGTGATCCGGACCGCCCTTCGCCCATGACCTGACACGAGTCATGGCCCGGATCAGGCCATGACCCAAACCGGAGGCAAGCGGTGATCGACTTCACCCTTACCGAGGAACAGGAAGCTCTGCGGGACCTGGTTCGTGACTTCGCCACCAGAGAGATTGCCCCACTGGCACCCGCTCTGGATGAAGAACAGAGGCACAGTCCCGAGATCGTCCAGAAGTATTTCGATATCGGATTCCTCCACTACTCGGTCCCGGAGGAATATGGCGGCGCCGGCCTCGGTACCCTCGAAGGGTGTCTTTTCAATGAGGAAGTGGGAGCTGCGTGTGGCGGGGTCGCCTGCACCCTGGGGGGGAACACCCTGGGCCTGACCCCATTGTTCATCGCAGGAAGTGATGAGCTCAAAGGGGAACTGCTTCCTCCCCACGTCGAAGGTCCGAACCTGGCGGCGTTCTGCCTCACAGAAGCCGGAGCCGGCTCCGACGCTGGGGCGATGCGGACCGCCGCCCGGCTGGAAGGGGACCAGTACGTCATAAACGGAACCAAGGGATTCATCACCAACGGAAGCGTCGCCAGCCTCTTCTCCCTGTTTGCCATGGAGGATCCGGAGCTGGGGAACAAAGGCTTTTCGGCCTTCATGGTTCCGGCCGAAACCCCGGGAATCACCATAGGAAAAAAAGAGAACAAGATGGGCCAGCGGACCGCCGACACCCGGGAGGTGATCTTCCAGGACGTCCGGGTCCCGGCCCGGTACCGGCTGGGAAAAGGGTTGGATGGGTTCAAGATCGCCATGATGACGCTTGATGAGTCCCGAGCCACCGTGGGAGCCGCCGCCGTGGGCATCGCCCGTGCAGCCCTAAAAGTCGCTACCGATTACGCAAAAGAACGTGTCCAGTTCGGAAAGCCCATTGCTGGCCATCAGGCCATCCAGTTCATGCTGGCGGATATGGCCATGAAGGTGAACGCCGGCCGACACCTCTGCTGGCACGCCGCCTGGCTGCGTGACACCGGCCGACGGAATACCCAGGAATCGGCCATGGCCAAGTGTTTTTCCGGCGACATGGCCATGGAGGTCACCACGAACGCCGTCCAGATTCTGGGAGGGTACGGCTACATGAAGGACTATCCGGTGGAGAAGTACATGAGGGACGCCAAACTCCACCAGATCTACGAGGGAACCAACGAGATCCAGCGCCTGGTCATCGCCAGGTCGTTGCTCGGCTGAGAGGGTCCACCCGCCCCACCCGACCTCCGGCCGGCCCTGTTCCCTGTGCGGCGCTTGGACCACCTAACGCTGAGCACTGCCATGACCTTCATTCCGGAGGGATTTCGATCTGGACCAGGACTCGGTCACCCACCTTTTCCGTCGTGATGAGGAAGGCGATTTCGCCGAGCACTCCCCGAGGGCTGACCTCGAGGGTTACGGGAACGCGGATCTGGCTCTCCCCCGTGGCATGGGTTTCGGTCACCGTTTTTCTGACAGTACAGGCCGAGCAGAGAATGGTTTGACCGCATCCGCCCGGAAGGGTGGCATTCGCGCATTCGAACACCTCCCCTCCGAGCTTTCCGTCCACCGCTCCCTGAGAGCTTCCCACCATATCCAAGACCCCCTGGTTCGCCCTCTCCACGACCCAATCCCCAGTCGCAAGCAGGGTAGGGATCCCCAGGGATCCCAGGAAATCCCCCAGGGGGATCCCCCTATCCCTCAATAGATCGGCGGAGCAGAGTTCACAGATCCCATGAGTGATCGGATGGTTGAAGTCCTTGGGGCTTGGTTCCTCATCCAGGTCACTCCCACACCACGCACATAACCGTTTCATTGCGATTGAGCTTCCGGTCCTCGGTGGAATGTCTGGAGTTTTTGAACCAGAGGGGCGTCGGCACGTCTTGCTGGTAAGGTCAACGGGACTCCTCGGGGAGACGATGTGGGAAGGGACCAACTTTTCAATACCCTGGAGCAAGAACCCCTCACCAGCCTCCAGGTTTCCCGGAGGAAGATGCGGCCCTGTGTACCTGATTATTCGGGCCGCACCCGCTTCACCACCATATCCCCCATTTCCGAGGTTCCGATCCCGCTTCGGGCATCGGCAGATGGAACTTCGCCACTGCCCAGAAGGTCGGCCATGGCTTTTTCGACCCGGGCTGCGGCCGACGTCTCCCCCAGGAAGTCCAGCATCATCTGAACCGAGGAGACCATGCCCAGTGGGCAGGCAACGTTCTTCCCAGCGTGTTTGGGGGCCGAGCCGTGGATGGGCTCGAACATAGAGGTCTGCCCAGGGTGAATGTTACCCGAAGCGGCAATACCCATTCCCCCCTGTAGCATGGCGGCGAGATCGGTGACGATGTCCCCGAAAAGATTGGTGGTGACCACCACATCGAACCACTCGGGATTCTTGATCATCCACATGCAGGCGGCATCCACATAGGCGTGATCCGTTGCCACGTTCGGAAAATCCTTCGCCACCGATGCGAAAGCCCGGGTCCAGATGTCCTGGGGCCGTATGGCGTTGGCTTTGTCCACGAGGGTGACCTGGGGTTTGTAATCACCACCCCTCTCCTCGACCCTCTTCTGTGCCAACTCGAAAGCATAGCGTGAGGCCCGTTCGCATCCCTTCCAGGTGTACACCCCGTTCACCAGAGCCACTTCGTCGGGGGTCCCCTTCTTCAGGTGCCCACCGATCTGGGAATACATGCCTTCGGTGTTCTCCCTGACCACGGTGAAGTCGATGTCCTCCGGCCCCTTCCCCTTCAACGGACAAAGATGCTCTGCGTAGAGCTTGATGGGCCGAAGGTTGATATACAGATCCAAGCCGAACCTTAGGCCGAGGATCACCGAACGTTCCACAAGCCCCGGCTCGACATCGGGATGCCCGATGGCACCGAGGAGAAACGCATCAAGTGTGCGCCATTCGTCGATGACCGAATCCGGGACCAGCTCCTTGGTCTTCAGATAGTGCTCGCTGTCATAGGGGTATTCGACGAAGTCATAGCCGAACCCCTCCACATCCGCCACCGCCTCCAGCACCTTCAGCCCTTCCCGCATGACCTCGGGACCGATCCCGTCTCCCCCCAAGATTCCAATGTTGTAGGATGCCATTCCCATTCCTTTGGCGCAGTTCGATATGAAGCGCCGGCCGTCACCGGCCACGCGGGGCAGAAGCTAGGGCGTCAGAGCCTGATCCGCGATGGCCTTTCCAGCTTCACTTTCTGTGTCGCCGTTTCCGATCTGCGACCGCATCGTCCCCGAAGCGCCCCGACAGGTCGCAGATCCCGCCGGACATGAGTCGTGGGTAGGCCGCCTCGAAAGCGGAACGCAGGTCATCCAACGGCAGATCGGCATGCCGGCCCCGATCATGGAGGTATTCCATGTACTGATTCCCATCGGGGTCGAAGGGCTGAAACACCGAATCGTGCACACCGTCGAAATCCAGTGCCGGCACCCCGAACCGCTCGCACAAGGCCTTGTTGAAAGCCGGTGTGGCCTTGACCCAACTCCCATCGATGAGGAGCTCAGCGTATCCATGGTAAACGAACACGTCCGTACCCATGGACTTCCGGAGCCTCTCCGTGGTGAGATGGTTCTTCACGTCAGCGAATCCCAGACGGGCGGGGATCTTCTGGACACGGGCAGCCGCAGACAACAGAACCGCCTTCGCGATGCAGAACCCGTACCCTCGGGTCAGCAAGGCGCTGGCCTTCATGGCCTCGGGATTCAGGTCGATACGGTAGGGTTCGTATCGGAATTCGTCCCGGACGGCGTAATAGAGGGCCACCGCATTCTCCCGGACCTCTCCGGCATCTTCCCCGGCCTGCGCCCCACGCCGGCCAAGGTTCGCCAGGGACCCCACAACCCTCTCCGAAAACCGGATCACATCGGGATGATCGGAGTCGATATAGAAGCCGGGCAGAAGGTACTCGTCCCTGTTCTCAGAAACTGGACCCATGGTTACCCTTTGTCGTTTGGCCACCCTGGCAGTAGAGTATCTGAATCTATAGGAACGACCAACTCACGGCGCGGGAGGCAGGCAGGTGCCAAAGAGGTTGATGTCCGGCAACGAGGCCATCGCACAGGGAGCCTGGGAGGCCGGAGTGTCCTTTGCCGCAGGGTACCCGGGCACGCCCAGTACCGAGGTGCTGGAGAATCTGGCCGGGTACGACGGGGTGGACGCCCACTGGTCCACCAACGAGAAAGTGGCCTTCGACGAGGGAATGGGTGCTGCCCTGGGCGGCATCCGGACTCTCGTGACCATGAAACACGTGGGCCTCAATGTGGCGGCGGATCCTTTCATGGTTTTTCCTTACGCCGGCACCAACGCCGGTTTCGTGGTTTTGGTGGCCGACGATCCGGGCATGTACTCTTCCCAGAACGAACAGGATAGCCGGTATTTCGCCAAGATGGGCAAGGTGCCCCTCCTCGAACCCACGGATGCCGAAGAAGCCCGGGGAATGATCAAGGCGGCCTATGAGCTGAGCGAACGGTTCGCATCGCCCGTCATGTTCCGAACCACCACTCGACTTGCCCATACCCGCGGAATCGTGGAGCCCGGTTCACGACAGGAGGTTCCCCGAAAAGACTTCTCTCCCGACGCCACCCGCTACGCCATCCCGGTCTACGCACGCATCAGGCGACCGGAGTTGGAGGAAAAACTCGACCGCCTCCGTGCCTTCGCCGAAGAGTACGAAGGAAATGTCGTCGAGGAGGGCGACCCCAAGCTGGGTGTGGTGACCCACGGTATCCCCTACCAGTACGTAAAGGAGGTGGCTCCCGAAGCCACGATCTTCCGCCTGGGGATGCTCTTTCCTATGCCGGAGAAGCGACTAAGGGAGTTCTGCGCCCGGTTCGACCAAGTTTTTGTGGTGGAAGAGAGCGAGGGGTTCATCCAACAGGAGATGGCCAGCCTGGGGATTCTCAACGTCGTCGGTAAGGAACGGTTCACCAACATCGGGGAGCTGAGCGTGGACCTGGTGGCTTCCGGGCTGAAGGGCACGCCTGTGCCCGAGGATCTCACCAAAGAGGTGGCTGTTCTTCCCCGGCCCCCCAAGATGTGCGCCGGTTGCCCCCACACGGGGACGTTCAGCGCCCTTCGGAAGCTCAAGGTGCTGGTGACTGGGGACATCGGCTGTTACACGCTGGGTTGCCTTCCGCCGCTTTCGGCCATCGACACCACCTTCTGCATGGGTGCGAGCATCGGGAATGCCACCGGATTCAACAAAGCCGGGGAAGCGCGCGTAGTGGCGGTCATCGGGGATTCCACGTTCCTGCACAGCGGGCTCCCGAGCCTAATGAGCGCCGTATACAACCAGATCCCAACCACCATGATTCTCCTGGACAACAGCACCACGGGAATGACGGGGCACCAGGAGCACCCGGGAACGGGGCACACCCTCCAGGATGCCCCGGCGCCCTCCGTGGATTTTGAAGCCCTCGTCCGCTCCATCGGCGTCCAACACGTAACCGTGATGGACCCCTGGGAGCTGAAGGACATGAGAAGGGCGGTGAAGGACGCGTTGGCCCACCCGGGTCCGTCGGTCGTAATCGCCCGGCGAGCCTGTGTTCTCCTTCCGGAGGAAAAGGCTAAGGAGAGAACCCCCTACTGGGTGGACGAAGAGGCCTGTATCCAGTGTGACTACTGCTACGAGTCGGGGTGTCCGGCCCTGATTCGTGTCGAAGGCTACCCCTGGATTCGGGACTGGGAGTGCATCGGGTGCGACATCTGCGCCCAGCTCTGCCCGGTGGATGCCATCCTTCCGGTCGAGGCCAACGCCGCGTCGCCGGCGAAGGAGGGCTGAGTTTTGGCCGTCACGAACGTGTTGATCGCAGGAGTCGGTGGTCAGGGAGTCATCCTGTCCAGTGAAATCCTGGCACTGGCGGCCCTGGCCGACGGCCGGGACGTAAAACAGGGAGAGTTCCACGGCGTGGCCCAGCGGGGCGGTGCCGTCTTCAGCCACATCCGCTTCGGGGACCGGGTCCATTCTCCCCTGGCCCCTCGGGGTCAGGTGGACTTCCTGCTGGCTCTGGAGCGCCTCGAAGCCCTCCGGTACGCCCATTTCGTGAAGCCCGGCGGGACCGTAATCGTGAACGACCACAAGGTCGAACCGATTCGAATGGCGGACACCCGGCCCTACCCGGATGAGGGAAACGACTTCCTCGGTGAAAAGGGATTCAGAGTGGTGGTCGTACCGGCCACGGCCCTGGCAGTCGAAATCGGAAACCATCGGGCGGCGAACGTCATACTTCTAGGGACCCTAGCCGCCCATCTGGACATCCCCCAGGAGGTATGGGACGCGACCCTGGCAGAGCGGATCCCAGATCGTCTCCTCGAGCTGAACCGGAAGGCATTCGCCGCCGGGGGTGACCTGGCCCTGACAGAACAGACTGGGTAGCTCCTCCGGGGGCCTCAGGCTTTTGAGATCTGCCCCCCTCAGCCCGACCTCAAAGCCTGCCAAATGGGCTTCCCGAAAGAAAACAGGCAGGCCCACCCCGCCACGACACCAGGCAGGAATACTGCGGCGAAGAGGTAGACCTCACCGCTGTAGCTCGCCTCTTTCCAGACGAAGAACGTTCCGGCAGGGACGAACAGCACGCAGGAAAGGGCCACGAGGAGGAGCCCGAAGGTCTTCTGCTGGGCCAACAGGAGCACGCCCACCACAATTCCCATCAAGAGGACTGCCGGGATCGCCACGTGCCACTCGACGGAATAGCGGTACACGGCCACGAACAACAACAGCCCGATGGCCGAGGCAATGTTGAGGATGATGGTCCAGCGGACCAATCTCATGCGGGGCCCGGACCAGTCCATCTTCCCCTGCCCCATCTTCCCCTGCCCCTTCTTCCCCTGCCCCTCGTAGCGCTCGAACATGGCCCGTCCGGAGAGGCTCAGGAGGAGCAAGACAGAAGCGACCAGCGCGATGCTCTGCTGAATCAGGGGAACACCTCTGGGCATGCCGAAGGTCAGGACGAAAGCCCAAGGGAGGACCGCTACGGCGCCGGCAAGCGCCAACCAACGGCTCCAGAGCCTCTCCATGACCAGGCCGATCATGGAAAGGCCCAGAGGAACCAGTAGGAGGTAGGCGACCAAGACGAAACGGGGATTGACGCCGTAGAAGCCTCGCTCGAGGGTCACGATGAGGCCCCCCAGCGCGGAAAGAGAGAGGAGGGCGACGATCTTTCGGAAGAGGATCATTGTGAAAAAGCCCCATCTGGTCGGCCAACACAGGACCCGGATGTCAGTCTGGTCCCAATTCCTCTACCCCGAAAGAGGAGTAAAGGTGAGCTGATGTGGCACCCAGGGATGCACCCGTCCCATCCCCACATGGTCCCAACCGGGACCCTCCGGTAGATTTGGGTCATGACGAAAAGCGAGTACCAAGACCTTGTGGAGTTCCTCGGGCCCAAGTTCGATAGAATCGATGAGCGGTTCGACTCCGTGGAGGAACGCCTCGCTCGCGTGGAAGTGCTCTCCGAAGAGAATCGGCACCAGATCCAGATCGTGGCCGAGGGTGTTGCCTCCAACCGAGAGACCATGACCAGGGAGTTTGCCGCGGTTTGGACCGAGTTCGAAACCCTCCGAACCGAGATGGCCAACGGATTTGCCGCGGTTTGGACCGAGTCCGAAGCCCTCCGAACCGAGATGGCCAACGGATTTGCTGCAGTCCGGGCGGAGATGGCCGACGGATTCAGTCAAATGAAGGGAACACTCAACTAAGACCGAGCCCGGCTGGTCCCCTCCGCGACACCCTTCCCCTGCCCTACCCTAGATGCGGCTCCGGCGCCTTGTGCCAGGTGGTGCCGGGTATTTCGATGGTGTAGTAGACCCTGATGTCAGGCGTGTCCTCGAAGATCCTGGGGACCACCTGCACGTCCATATCGATCTCCACATCATCTTGCGGCAGCGTCTCTCCGGACCAGGCAAGGAGGCGACCCCCTCCTTCCAGATCAACCACCACGCAGGTGTAGGGCACGTCGTCGTCGAAACCCGTGGGGGCGGCATCGATTCGTGTGTGGGTCCACACCTTCCCCTTCCCCGAATACTCCACGAACTCGTACTCCCCGCTCATGCACTCGGGGCAATCGGCCCGGGGCGGAAAGGTCTGGTAGCCGCACGCCGCACACCTGGTGCCCATGAGGTAGCCGTTACGGAGATGCACGGCGAAGTCCTGGACCTTCGAAAAAGGAACAAAGCTGACCCTGCCGAACCAGCTGAACATGTCGGCCTCCTTAGAAGCCTGATGGGAAAGGGGGGCGGGCCGCGTTACGCGTGCCACGGCTCCAGATTCCAGGCGGCGCTCCGATGGCATAGCCAAAGCTACGTCGAGGAGCGCCAACGCCGAAGATGGGGCCGTGCCACCGTAACCCACGATTCACTGAATCTGTGTTCATACTCGCGTTGGGCGCAGGGGGGTTTCGGCCTCATGCGGCGTCAGGGCTCCTAGCCGATGCTTCAGCATTGGCGTCGTCACCCTTCCTTGCCTGAGTCTCGAAAGACCCCTGCGCGCGGCCGCACCCTCCTTTCCCATCAGGCTTCAACTGTTCTTGAAGACGTGGACGAAACAATACTGCCCGATCCCGCCCACGTTGTGGGTCAGCCCCACATCCGCGTTGCCTACCTGCCGCTCCCCGCACTCGCCCCGGAGCTGACGGCAGATCTCGTATGCCATGGAAACCCCCGTGGCCCCGATGGGGTGGCCTTTGGCTTTGAGGCCGCCATCCACATTCACCGCCACGCCTCCTCCGTCGATATAGGGCCGCTTCTCCTCGATGTACGGTCCTCCCTCTCCCTTCCCACAGAACCCTAAGTCCTCGTAAGCCATGAGCTCGGCGATGGTGAAGCAGTCGTGAACCTCGGCCACCTTGATGTCCCCAGCGCTCACTCCAGCCTGGGCGTAGGCCTGGGACGCGGCTTCACTCGCCGACGGCAGGCCGGTAAGGTTCGGCCGTCTCAGCACAGAC
>JBDHGR010000109.1:0-11600 GCA_039589815.1 Gemmatimonadota bacterium
ATCACTGACGCCAACCCGCAGCAGGCCGAGTTCCTGTGGGGCCACCGCATCCTGTTCGACTACGAGAACAACGACGGTGTCAGGCTGCAGGGCATTCTGGCCTTGCCCGACGACTACCAACCGGGCGAAAAACGCCCCATGCTCGTGACCTTCTACGAGAAGAACTCACAGAACCTGCACCGTTACACGGCACCCTCATACCTGGGCGGGATGGGCTCCTCCCCTACACAGGCGGTGAGCGAGGGTTATCTCACGATGCTGCCCGACGTCCATTTTCGAACCGGAGCCTCGCATTCCGACATGCTCGAGTGCGTCGAGGCCGCAGTTCGGAAGGTGATCGAGATGGGCTACGTGGACCCCGAACGGATTGGAGTCACCGGCCACAGCTACGGCGGCCAGGGCGCTGCATTCATCGGTGTGCGTTCGGACATGTTCGCGGCTGTCGGAATGGGGGCAGGCGTCACCGACCTGTACTCCGACTTCAACCAGAACTGGGGATGGACCTACGACATCGAGGGCGGCAGTGGGTCGAACGGGCATAGCTACTACATCTACGGCCAGGGGCGCCAGGCCACCTCACCGTGGGAAGACCCCGAGCTGTACATGTCCGAGTCGGGCATCACCCACGCCCCCGACGCAAAAGCGCCCTTCCTGATCATGCACGGAACCTCGGATCCGACCGTGGCGTTCCAGAACGGTCTCGGGTTCTATAACGCTCTTCGCTTCAACAACAAGAGTGCCATTCTTCTGGCCTATCCAGGGGAGGGACACGGGCTGCGCGGGTTAGCCAATCGAAGGGATCTGACAATCCGGTTTTTCGAGTTCTTCAACCACTACCTCAAGGGCGAGCCGGCCCCGAAGTGGATGACCGAGGGCGTGCCGTATCTGAAGAAGAACCGTCAGTAGGCTCCATGTAGACTGTTGCTGTTCCATAATGCCATCCACTACCCGGAGGAGGCGAGATGCCCAGGTTCCCCTTTCTTACCCTGGTTTTCGGCGCCCTTTTCTCTCTCGCCGTGGGATCAGGAGCCGCTGTCGCCCAGCGGACGATCCCCACGCCCGAATCCGTCATCGGTTTTGCCATCGGAGACGATTTTCAGCTCGCGTCCTATGAGCAGTCCATGGCCTATTTCAGGGCCTTGGACGAATCAAGTGACCGGGTAGAGCTCCGTGAAGTGGGCCGGACATCGGAAGGGCGAGCCTGGTTTGTGGCCCTGATCTCCAGTCCGGAGAACCTGGCTAACCTGGAGCGCTACCGGGAAATCTCCCAACGTCTCGCCCACCCCGAGGGGCTCACCGACGATGAGGCCCGGGCCCTGGCCCGGGAAGGAAAGGTTATCGTCGCCATTGACGGGGGCCTGCACTCCAGCGAAACGGCTCACGGCCAGCACACCATCCAACTCGCCTACGACCTGGTCACCGAAAAGGACGGGGATGTGAGTCGGGCGATTCTCGACAACGTGGTCCTTCTGCTGTGGCCGTCCCTGAACCCCGATGGCCAGGAGATGATCGTCGAGTGGTACCGCTCCAACCTCGGTACGCCCTACGAGATCTCGAGCCTACCCCGCCTTTACCAGAAGTACGTCGGCCACGACAACAACCGGGATGGGTACGGGCTCAACATGATCGAGTCCAGGGCCTCGGTGCGGGTGGTCCGACACTGGGAGCCACAGGTCATTTACAGCCACCACATGACGTCCCCCTTCCCAGCCACCATCTGGCTACCTCCCTACGCCGATCCAATTCACCCCTACGCCCACCCCCTCATCAACCGGACCATGAGCATGATGGGCATGGCCGCTGCCCAGATGCTGGACGAACGGGGCCTCCTTGGTGCAACCCACATGGGCACCGGATATGACGCCTGGTATCCCGGGTATATCGACTTCGTGAACCTGTTTCACAACGTCGTGATCATGTTCAGCGAGACCGGGCTGCACGGCTACGCGACGCCACGCTTCTACACGGTCAACGACTTTCCCCAGGAAGACCGTGCTCTCAAACCCGGCACCCTGCATTCCAGCCTATGGCGGGGTGGATGGTGGAGACTGAAGAACTCCGTGGACATGATGCTGACCGCATCCACCGCCACTCTCGATGTGGCCGCCAAGTACAGGGAGAACATCCTGTACAACCGTTATCAGGCCGGCCGGGACGTCATCGCCGTGCACACGGAAGGGCCGCCCTACGCCTACTTCATCCCCCAGGAGCAGAGGGATCCGGTGGCGGCGGTCGAGTTGCTCCGGCGCCTCGCTTTTCAGGACATCGAGATTCAACAGCTCGACCGGGCGGTGGAGTTCCAAGGGCGGACATTCTCCGCAGGGACATGGGTGATACCAATGGCAAGGGCGAACGCCAGCCTTCCCCACGCCCTCCTTTCGGTCCAGGATTACCCGGAGATCCGTGTCCATCCGGACGCTCCTACAGATCAGCCATACGATATCGCGGGTTGGACCCTGCCCTACCAGATGAATGTGCGTGTCTTCGAGGCCGGATCTCCTCTGAACGACGAGGTTCTCTCGGCTCTCGTTCACCTCCAGGGGGAATCGACCCCGTGGAGTTCCGAGGTCGACGCCGCCCTTTTTGACATGGTGCCGGGCCCAGGGTTCAACACGAATGCAACGGCTGCGGCCATTCTTCCACCGCCGGGTCAAACAACCGGAAGCGGGCCGAACCTCTCCCTGGATGCCTCCCAGAACAACGCCTTTCGGGCTGTCAATCAGGCCTGGGACCAGGGGGCCAGGGTGAGCTTCGTTCCCGGGCAGGCCGGGGGGGATGGCGCTCCGGGATCGGGCGGTCGATATGTGGTCAGCGGCCTGGGAAGCCGGGCGATGGAGTCCCTGGTGTCGGACTTGGCCTTGCAGGCCGAACGCACGGGACGGACTGGTACGAGTGTCTCACGGCCTCGTGTAGGGCTCTTCCGACCCTGGCAGGCGAACATTGACGAGGGGTGGACCCGCTGGCTCTTTGAGATGTTCGACTTCGAGTTCCAGAATCTGTACAACGCCGATGTGATCGCCGGTGAACTCAGGGACCGAGTTGATGTGATCGTGCTGGCGGACATGCGCGGACGGCAGATCCTCCAGGGATCCCCCCCAGGTACGGTACCTCCCCGTTACGCCGGCGGGATCGGAGACGTGGGTGTCAGGGCGCTGGATACCTTCGTCCGTCAGGGAGGCACATTGGTGTGCCTGAACGGGAGCAGCACTTTCGCCATCGATCAGCTTCACCTCCCGGTCCAGAACGTGATTGCCGAGCTGGACAGCGAGGACTTCTACGTCGGCGGCTCCATCCTCGAAGTGACGGTGGATCCATCACACCCCGTCATGACCGGCATGCCGGAGCGTGCACGGATCATGATGGCCCGGAGCCCTGTGTTCACTGTCACGGAAGGGTTCCAGGGAAGGGCCCTGGCGAAGTACCAGGAACTCGGAACGCCTCTGGTCAGCGGGTATCTCCTGGGGGAGGAGCACATCCAGGGGTACGCGGCAGCCCTGGACGTCTTCCATGGTAATGGCCACGTGATCCTGTTGGGATTCCGGCCCCAGTGGCGGGCCCAATCCTACGCCACCTTCCCGGTGTTGTTCAACGCCGCCCTCTACTCCGAGGAGCTGGCGGGAGTCGCATCCGGGAACACCGAGTTCTGGACCCCCCCCGTCCCCAAGGAGAAGGACGGAGAGGGGGGAACACGGAGACCGTCCTGATCAGGAGGAAACCCGAGAGGGGTTTCCCTAGGGGATAAACGTCAATCCTGACAGGCTGGACGAGGTTCTCGCGAGGCGCGCGCCCACCTTGCTTCACACGAGGACCCCACGGTTCTTCATGGCCCTGGCGTACAGGTAGAGCAGAAGGGCGACCACGAAGATCACGGCGCTGAAAACCAGGCCGAAACCGTCGCCGATGGCCTCCAGCCCGTTGGACAGGACGAAATTGTGGATGGTCGTCACGACCATGGACAGGAAGGAGACGAGGAGGACCCCGGAAGCCAACTTTTTCCTGAGCAACAAGAGGACGGCGCCGAGAACGCCACCCCAGACCGCAAGGGCCCAGAAGGCCACGACCCAGACCGGGAACCCGTAGAAGAACTCGAGCTGTTCGGGGGTGAACTGGCTCATGTGCCGCTCGTTTTGGGTCTGTGTCATGAGGTAGTCGAAGGCGCCCATGGAGTTCCACAGGACCGCCAGGGCCCCTACGACCCAGATGTGCCAGGGGGTCCGGCCCGTTGAAGCGGCTTGGTCTTCTGACATAACCCTCTCCTGGTTTGGGTGCTCGTTCCGTCCACGGTCACGGTCCAGGGAAACGTCCGCCTGACGCATCCATATCCTTCGTTTGTTTCGGAATGAAGGACCTCTATTAGGGAAAATGAGGACAGGCTGTCAAGGAATAAGCTACAGGGAGACTTCCAAGGCCTGGCTGGCGGCGACGTCATCTACTGTGCGATTCCCCTAGCCCGCCCAATCGACCGGGGGATGTCCCCTTCCTCGCGGTCACAGAACAAAAAATATACGCCGTCAATCCTGGCAACGGTGGCATCGCCGACGCCGTACGCGTCCCGCCGCCGGGGTCGGGATCGACGGCCGCGGCAGCATCTCTGTGATGCTTTTCGAAGGAACAGACATGCCTGCGACCCTTTACTTACCCTTGGAGAGTTCCTCGATGGCCCATTCTGCTGCCTGGCGAATCACGTCCTGGTGGGAGGGAACCTCCGAGGCTTCCCTGAGGAAGGGGAGCTGCCTGCGGTCTCCGCTTCGCCCGATGGCCCTCAGGGCTTCGGCCTGAACGAGGTAGGAATCGTCCTGCCTGAAGCGATCCTGGAACAACGGTAGCAAGTCCGGGTCGTCCTTCTCTCCCAGGGCCTGGATAGATGCCCTTCTGACCCGGGAATTGACGTCCAGGGCCGCGGTTTCGAAGGGATCAACGGGGCCCGGTCCGCCCCTGGCGCCCAGTGTCTCCACGGCGGCGACTCGAACCGCCCAGAAGGGATCTTCTGAGACAAGTGCTACCAGGGCGGCGGCGACCACAGGGTCAGAGGCAAAATCGCCCAGTTCCCGCGCCGCCCACTCCCTGCCGATGACATCGTCGTGTCTGGCCTGGAAGAGGAGCTCTTCAACGCTTTTTTCGTAGGTCCACTCCTTCAGAAGCCAGTTGCCCTCGTCGAAGCGAACCAGAAGAGGCTTCTCGTTGCTTGGGAAGACGAAGGTCTCACGCTCCCCGGTGAGCCAGACCTCCTCCACCGTCTTTCCAGTCGAGGTGACGATTCCAATCCGAACTGGTGTCCTGTAAAGGGGGACGCCGTGATCCCGGCTCTGGACCTGGGCCACCTGTAGTCGGATCTCGCCGGCCTCGGCATTCCACTCGGAAACCACCTCGAATACCGGATGCCCCGGCCTGAAGAGGAACTGTTCGAAGAACCAGTCCATGTTACGGCCGGTCACCTCCTTCACGGTCCTCATGAAATCGTGGGTGTCCACCGGTTGGAAGGCGAATTCATCCAGAAAGGCACCCAGGGTCCGAAAGAAAGGCTCATCCCCCAGGAGGTAGCGAAGTTGGTGGAGGATGCAGGCGCCCTTGGGGTAAGTGTGAGAGTCGAAATTGTCGCCCGGCTGTTCATAACGATCGAACACGATGGGTCGCATATAGCGGGTTCGGGCTTCCCTCAGGTACTGGTTTTTCTTCCCCAGGAGGTCCCAGGCACCCTCGTCCTCGCCTTTTTCGGTATGGGTCCAGAGGTAGTCCGAGTAGGTGCCGAAACTCTCGTTAAGCCAGGTGTGGGACCATTCCCTCAGGGTGATCAGGTCCCCCCACCACTGGTGGGCGATCTCGTGGGCGATCACCCGCTCCCAGGAAAAATCCTGTTCAGCCCTACGGTCGTGGATCACTCCGTCCCCCAGGATCGTGGCGGACGTCGCCTCGGCGCCGCCTCCGACATGCGGGGTGGTGACCTGGTCGTACTTGGCCCAAGGGTAGGGATAATCGAAGAGGTCACCATAGAAAGCGATCATGCGTGGTGTCTTCTCGAAGATCCACTGAGCGTCTTCAGCGTCCTCCGGATAGACCCAGTAATTGATGGGGAGATCGTCCAGCGAGTCCTCGATGACGGCGAAAGGGCCGATAGCCAACATCATGAGGTAGGTGGAATGCGGACGGTCCTGGGACCAGTGCCAGGTTGTGGTCCCGGCTCCAGGGTCCTCAGTGATCCCCACCATTCGGCCGTTGGAGAGAACCCTATTCCCCTCCGGTACGGTGACGATGAGCTCGTGGGTCACCTTGTCGTTGGGGTAGTCGAACAGGGGAATCCAGTGGTGAGCCTCATCCGGCCATGAATCCGTGGAGACCATCTGGGGATGGTCCTGGCTGGCGTCATCGAAAAAGAAGCCCTCCTGGGGGTCCTCCCCCCGGTAAGCCAGAACGAGGTCGACGGTGTCTCCGAAGGTCAGAGGGCTGGGTAGGGTAATGACGACGGTGGTGTCGGATTGCTGGAAGGCAAGGTCCTCGCCGCTTCCGTCGGTTGCGGCCCCGATGATGATCTCCTCGGCATCCAGTTCGATGTGTTGGAGGCCGTCAGAAAAGGGAGTGAGGGTGATACGGTTTTCGCCCCAGAAGGTCTTCCGGTCCAGGTCGAAGGTCAAGCTCACCCGGTAATGGATGAAGTCACAGGTTCGGTTCCGCTCGGTCTGGACCGGTCGGCTCCAGACGTCCACTTGTTGGGCATCGAGGGGTAGGACGGGAATCAGGAAGAGGAAAACCATCATCCAAGTGTTAACGGTCTGTCGCAGGAAAAACCGGCCCATGTTCACCTCCGTACCTTCTGTAGAAGGCTCTCCGCCCTCATCAAGGCCTCGATCTCATCCACCGTCCGGGGTAGGCCATCCGAGAGGTTTTCGTAGCCGTCTTCGGTAATCACAACAGTGTCTTCGATGCGGATTCCCATGGTCTCGTGCTGAGGCATGTTGATGTCACAGGCGAAAACGAATCCGGGCTCCAGGGGTTCGTCCGGGCCTGTGATGGACGCCATGACATCGTGCGTGGCCATTCCAATGGGGTGGTTGTAGCACCCCCATCGGATGAGCCCTCGGAAGCGCCTCTCCGAGGGGTCGAGCCCGTTCTCGGTAAGCCAGGCCCGGACTCGCTCTCCCACCGCGCTGAGAGTTGTACCGGGCCTGTAGTTCTCCAGGCAGACCCGCCGGATGCCAAGCCCGAGCTCGTACAGCTCCCGCTGCTCTGCCGTGAAACGACCATTAGCCGGAAACGAGGTCGAGATGTCGGCGTTGTAGTAGGCGTAATCCGGGCCCGCATCGAGGATGATGAAATCCCCATCTTCCAGAGTGCGATCATGCCGATGGTAATGGCCCCAGGGGTGGTGTTCTCCCGACATGATGATGGTTTCGTAGGCCAGTCCCTGAGCGCCTTCTCGGTTCGCCACAAACTCGAAGAGAGCGGCGAGGGCCCTCTCGGGCATGCCCACGTCGGTACCCCGAATGAACTCGAGGTGGGCTTCGACTCCGATCCGGGCTGCCTCCCGCACCAGGGCTACCTCCGCGGGTGACTTGACCTTTCGCAATACCTGGATGATGCGGAAACAATCCCTGATCTCCACTCCGGGGTAACGCTCTTCCAATCGCGCCACCATCTGAAGTTCCCTGGTGAGGCGGCCATCCAACGGGTTCTCCGTCATCACTCGCTGAAGCGCACCGAATACCTCGTTGGTGTTCATGCCGGGCAGCTCTTCCGGCCGGTGGGAGAGGTAGAAGACGCCGATCCGCCGGGCTAGATCAGCGAGGGAATTTTGCATCTCTTCCAAAGGCCGGGCCTGTTCAATCCCAGTGTATTCCTCCGGACTCAGCGCCAGTCCGACAGGAAGACCCTCTCCCCGAGCGTCGTCTTCATCCAGGGTGAGAAAGAGGGTGCTCTCGCGGCTGACCCCGTTCACGACAAGCCAGGCGTCAGGTGCTTCGACCCCTGTGAAGTAGAGGAAGTCGTTGCTTTGGTAGAACTGATCCCCCGTGATGGGGGAGGTCGCGCCGGGGATGATGGCGATCCCATCCGGGATTTCGTCCATCAAACGTTGCCTCCGAGCCGCGTACTCCGTGTTCTCCACCAGGGTTCCAGCACGGACGAAAGGTACTTCCTCCGCTGCGGGCTCCTCGAGGGAGCATCCCCCCAGGGAGAGCGGAAGGGAAGACAGAAGGGCGAGGGCCCGGAGTACCGGCGGGCAACCCAAGGCGTACTGCGTCCTCATCAAGCACCTCTCTTCAGATCGGTCGAAACGGCTCCCGGCAAGGTGGGCCGGGTGGGAGTCACCTCCGGAACCTCTGCCGCCGGTTCGCATCCCTGGAGAGGCATTATTCCCCACACGGTTGGTTTTCGCTACCCGAAGGCCCCTCACGGATCCGCTCGGAACCTGCAGAGGATTTGAGGGGCTGCGGAATCCCCCGGGGCCATTGACACGAGAAGTGGTCCAGATTCGCGTTGAAGACCACGGCCAAAAGCGTTACGCTGCCTGGTGCGGGCCGGGGGAGAATCACCCGACTCCTGTGGTCTTGTTGGACAACGGTTGGATAGGAGGAGAGCATGACACCCCGCATGAGAAGGCGGCGATCCTATTTGTACCTCCTGCCATGCATGGCCTTGGTGGCCTGTCCATCTCCGGGCCAAGACGGGACAGGCGAGCCTACCTCCGAGCCCGCTCCGGAACAGGCTCTTTTGAGAGAGGCCCTGACTTTCCATGCCTCTTTTGAGGAGGGTCCGGACGCCGATTTCGCCCTGGGTGACCCACTCCTGTACACTGCTCCTTCGTGGGACGAGTCGGACCAGGCTCAGCCCGGCATCGGTAACCCTGATGTGGAGATCGTGCCGAACCTCGGCCGGTTTGGCGCGGCACTCAGCTTCAGTCGAAAAAACACCACCTCAGTTTTCTATCGCGCTGAAGAGAAGGTCGCCTACTCGGAAAACGACTGGAGTGGAACCATCTCTTTCTGGCTCAGCTTGACCCCGGGCGAGGACTTGGAGCCGGGCTATTGCGACCCGATTCAGATCACCGACCAAGCCTACAATGACGCGGCGATCTGGGTGGACTTCACGAATGCCAACCCACGTCAGTTTCGCCTGGGAGTCTTCGGTGACCTCGAAGCCTGGAACCCCGAATCTCTTTCCTCGGACGAGCACCCAGGGTTTGAAAAGAAGCTGGTGGTGGTGGCCGAGCCTCCCTTCCGTCGGGGTGAGTGGACTCACGTCGTGATTTCCTTTTCAGGCCTTAGCTCCGCATCAGGTGGAATCGCGAGACTCTACCTCGACGGCGGCCTCCGAGGGGTCATTGAGGACATCCGCGACCCTTTTTCATGGGATCTTCACCGGGCCCAAATCCGTTTGGGAGTAAACTACGTGGGGCTCTTTGACGAGCTTTCACTCTTCAACCGATCCCTCACGGAAGCAGAGGTCCTGGCCCTTCACCGGCTCGAGGATGGAATCGCCGGCCTTCACCCATAAGCCAGGTGCCTGGCCCGGGCCAGAGCAAGTGGAATCTTCTGATGGCATCTGACCAAGACTTCGTGGACTTCATCGTCGATCAACTCGAGAACGCTGGCGACGTCACGTCCAGGAAGATGTTCGGAGAGTACGCCATCTACTGTGATGGCAAGGTCACAGCCCTCGTTTGCGACAACAAACTCTTCGTGAAGCCAACGGAGGCGGGAAGGTCGTTTATCGGAGGGGTCGTCGAGGCGCCACCCTACCCGGGAGCCAAGATGAGCTTCTTGATCGAAGACGGATTTGAAGACCGAGACTGGATTAGCGAACTGGTAAGGATCACGGCGAAGGATCTCCCGGAACCCAAACCGAAGAAAGAGAAGAAGTCGCGGCCCGAGACCTGACGCCGGGTCGGACCCAGAGGGACCCCAGAAGGCAGAGCGGTTCCAGGTAGGCCTTGACTGACTGCCATTTTGTTGGTTTACTGAAGGCGTTATGAGAACCCTGACTCGACATCATCGGCACGCTCACCACCATCCGCTCACCGGCGGCTGGCTGGAGATGTGCACCTGAGTTGAGGATCATCGATTGATCTGAGCGCATCTGACGCCGGCCCTCCGAGGTCGGCGTTTTTTTCTGCCATCTCGGAGTTCCGGCCCCTCTCAACGGAGCTCCACATGAGCGTTTCCCTGCGTGCATGCGAAGCTAAAATCCTCAAACCGCAGAACATCGTCGAGATGCTCGAATTGGGCAGTCGTGACGTCGGATTCGCCGGCGCTGACTGGGTCGAGGAGATGCGCGCAGATGTGGTCGAGCTCCTCGACACTGAGCTCGATCCAGTCCAAGTGGTGGCGGCAGCCCCCGGGGCGCTCCTCGAGTCCGACGAACTTCCGGCCCGTCGCCTGGTGGTTGCGTCGGAATACGAACGGCTCACCCAGGAATGGATCGCCGCTCGAGGGCTCGACGCAGAGTTCGTTCGATCGTACGGGGCCACGGAGGTGTTCCCGCCCGAGGATGCCGATGTCATTGTCGACAACACGGCCACGGGAGGCACTCTGCGCGCCAACGATCTTGTCATCGTGGACACCCTGTGGTCCTCGTCCACCCGCCTCTATGCCAGCCCGATGGCCCTTGGAGATCCGGGAAAGACTGGCCGAATCGATGACCTGAGGCTTCTTCTGGAGAGTGTCCTGAATGCGAGAAGTCGAGCCATGATCGAGGTGAACGCTCCGGGGGAACGCCTCGACGCAGTGGTCTCGCTCCTCCCGTGCATGCGGGAGGCCACGGTCGCTCCCCTCTTCGGGAACAGCGGATATGCGGTCAAGGCTGCGGTTCCCAGGGAGCAGCTGCCTGAACTCATCCCGGCAGTGAAGGCTGCGGGTGGTTCCGACGTGGTCGTCACGTCGCCGTCCCAGATCGTTCCATGAGCGGCCGCCCTTCCCTACCGTCGACCTGGGTCCCCAGGGATCCCTATCGGGGTCCGGGAACTCGAGATCCCGGAGTCCTCAAACTGGATGGCAACGAGGGCAGCCCGCCCCCTCCGGAGATCCTGGCCCGGCTCGCTCGGGAGGACCTCGGTGTCCTGCGGGATTATCCGGACCCGCGCAGACTGGAGGCGGACATCGCTGACTGGTTCGGCGTTGACCCGGGGCGTGTGGTGGTCACGGCCGGAGCGGACGATGCCCTGGACCGGGTATGCCGGGCGTACCTTCGGCAAGGGCGACGCATGGTTCTCCCGGTCCCGACCTTCGAAATGATATACCGCTTCGTCGCCGCCACAGGTGGCGAGGTCAAGACGGTATCGTGGGACGAGCACTTTCCCACCGAAGCGGTGATCGAAGCCTTGGACGAACACGTCTCCGTGGTCGCCGTTATCTCACCGAACAACCCCACCGGCCGTGTGGCCACGGCAAGGGACCTGACACGCCTGGCCGACGCCGCGACGGGGGCAATCGTTCTCCTGGATCACGTCTACGTCGACTACGCCGACGAGGATCTCACAAGGCTGGCCACCGGCCTCGAGAACGTGGTCACGGTGCGGACCTTCTCCAAGGCTTGGGGGCTCGCTGGATGCCGTGTGGGGTACGCCATTGCCTCGGAAGAGGTGGCGATCGTCCTTAGGAACGTCGGGAACC
>JBDHGR010000110.1:0-10380 GCA_039589815.1 Gemmatimonadota bacterium
CGTGGGGTGCGCCGCGCATCCAGGCGGAGCTCGGCAAGATCGGCATCGAGGTCAGTGACTCCACGATACGGCGCTACCGGCCACCTTGGGTTGGCCCGCCTTCCCAAACCTGGCGCTCCTTCCTCGCCAACCACCTCGCTGACCTGGCGGCCATCGACTTCTTCATCGTTCCGACGGTGACGTTCCGCGTGCTGTACGTGCTGTTGATCATGTCGCACGACCGGCGCCGCATCCTTCACTTCAACGTCACGACCTCCCCTTCGGCCCAGTGGACCGCTCAACAGGTCGTCGAGGCCTTCCCCTTCGAGACCCGGCCTCGATTCCTGCTCCGTGACCGTGACAAGATCTTCGGCAGCACCTTCGTCCGGGCGATGGGAATCGAGGAGGTCGTCACCGCACCCGGTTCGCCTTGGCAGAATCCGTACTGTGAGCGCCTCATCGGATCGATTCGCAGAGAGTGCCTCGATCACGTCATCGTGCGCGGCGACCGGCATCTCCTACGGGTCCTTCGCGATTACGCGTCCTACTACCATTCGTCGCGGACGCACCGCTCGTTGGAGAACGACTGCCCTGATCGGCGGCCTGTGGAACCGCCCGAGGTGGGCGATGTGGTCATCTATCCGCAGGTTGGCGGACTCCATCACCGATACGGGCGCCGGCTCGCGGCCTGACCTCGTGGGCCCCCAAAGTTCTTTGACCGTCGACGTATGCTCGACGGATGCGCCTGCCTCGTACACGCCCCTCGGCCTTCCACTGCCCAAGGCGGATCCGGCCCATCCGGCGGCCCGTCAGGTTCTCCAATCAGCTTCCCGGCACCTTCAGCATCCCACCTTCCCGGCGCCCACCGGCATCCGGAAGGTCCGTTACTGGACCCAGATGAGGTATTCGCTACCCACAGAGGGAAACAATCGTTCTCCTTCCTTTGCACCGACGAGAAATGCCGCTCGTTGATTGCGACTGTCCTCCAGGCCCCAACTCTCTCGACGGAGCTGAAGAGTGTTCTGGATCCAGAAGCGGATCGACTGAGGTACCAGGCTCGTAAGGAACACAGCGGTTGTATCTGGGTCGCGCTTTCTCTGCTATCTGCGGCTGCTGGGACCGGACTGGCTGGGCTGGCCCTCCTGTTCCGAATTTTCTGGTAGCCAAACCACCCTTCTTGCCCCCACCATACCCACAACCCATGATTCTCCTTGGTGGCTGACTGGGCTGGAATGGACAGGCTACTCTCACCGGAACAACCGACATGGAGTACGAGGAACGCCTGAAGGCTGCTCTGGCTGATCGGTATTTGATTGAGCGCGAGATCGGTAGCGGCGGGATGGCTACGGTCTACCTGGCAGAAGACCTGAAGCATCATCGCCAAGTCGCAGTGAAAGTGCTGGACCCAGACCTAGCTGAGAGTCTTGGGGCAGAGAGGTTTCTGCGTGAGATCGAAACGGCTGCCAACCTCACCCACCCCCACATCCTGCCCCTTTTCGACTCAGGCGAGGCAGACGGATTCCTCTTCTACGTCATGCCCTTCGTAGAGGGCGAGTCTCTCCGATCCCGGCTCACAAAGGAGAATCAACTCCCTGTCGAGGACGCCATCCAGATCACCCGTGAAATCGCCGATGCTTTGGCCTACGCGCACGAGAAGGGCGTTATCCACCGGGACGTGAAACCGGCCAACATCATGCTGGAAGAGGGACACGCTGTCTTGGCCGACTTCGGTGTGGCCCATGCGGTGGCAGAGGCGAAGGACGAACGGCTCACACGGACGGGGACCTCCCTTGGTACGCCCGCCTACATGAGCCCAGAACAGGCAACGGGTGAGCAGGACCTGGACGGGCGCAGTGATCAGTATGCCCTGGGTTGTGTGCTGTACGAGATGTTGGCCGGGCATCCGCCGTTCGTCGGAGCACAGGTGGAGGCGGTGATCCGGCAGCATCTCACGGAACAGCCGCCTTCGGTGACCCAGGCGAGACCGTCGGTGGCTGATGAGGTGGCGAAGGTTATCAACCGTGCGTTGGCAAAGAGTCCAGCGGATCGGTACAGGACGGCGGGGGAGATGGCGGCGGCGTTAGCTTTGACGACGGCCCCTGGACAGGTGGAGAGAAAGGAGGGTACGAAGGCCCTTCGCATCGCCTTGGGCGTTGCCGTGCTTGCGGTGATTGCCCTGGTGGGGACGATGGTATTCAGGCCCGACAGAGGGACGACCCCGGACCCAGTGGCCACTGCTGAGGATGAACGACCCGGAGTCGCAGTCCTCCCGTTCGACAATCTCAGTCCCAACCCGGAAGACGCTTACTTCGCTGACGGGATGCAGGAAGAGATCACGTCGAAGCTCTCGGAGATCTCGGCCCTGAGAATCCCTTCCCGCAACTCGACCATGCAGTACAGGGAGGAGAGAAAGCCGACCAGACAGATTGCCGAAGAGCTTGGTGTAGGCTTCATGGTGGAGGGCAGTGCTCGACTTGCAGGGAATCAGGTACGGCTGACGGTGCAGCTTATCGATGCAAGGAGGGACGAACACCTCTGGGCTAATGACTACACTCTTGATCTTTCCGCAGAGAACCTCTTCGAGGTTGAAGGGGAAATCGCACGGCAGGTTGCCGCAGAAATCGGATTCAACCTCACGCCCAACGAAAGGGATCGGGTAGGAGCGGTCCTAACCAGCAACACGGATGCATACCTGCTCTATTTGCAGGGGAATGAGGCGTTCATAGATGAACGTCAGAGGGGGGCAGGTTCTGCCAACTACCCTTCGGTGGAATATTACGATCAAGCCATTGCTTTGGATCCGGGTTTTTCCTTGGCTCACGCTCGGTTGGCTCTTTCTCTCGCATACACGGTTCCCGACGAGGATCGGCTTGAAAGGGCGAGGCGAGAAGCTGAGTTGGCGCTGTCGATCCTGCCGGGGCTCTCGGAGGCTCGTGTAGCGTTAGGGCTGTACTACTCGGACATCGGGCAGCCGGAAGAGGCCCTACGCCAACTTCAGGCAGCAGAGACAGAGAGCCCAAACACGGCCTTGGCCACTCACGAACTTGGCCGTCTTCAACGGACGCTCGGAGAGTTCGATCTCGGGCTCAACACGCTGGAACGAGCCGCAAGATTGGACCCTCGAAACCCGCTCGTCCAAAGATCTTTGGCTTGGAGTTACATCCATGCACACCGGTATGAGGATGCTCTTCGGGCTAATGCCATCCGTGAGGCCGTCGCTCCTTTGAGTGGAGAACACGACCTGGCCTGGATTCACCTGCTAAAGGGGGAGACCAGGGACATAGATTCAGTTATCTCCCGGTTGCTCGACGCCCTTCCGGCCGGGAACCACGGTGTAGCCCAAGCGTATCCGGTGGCAGTGATTTCGAGATTGTTGACCCCGGAGCAGCGTCAGCCTGCTTTTGAGCACTACAGGGAGAGAACCGAAGGACCGTGTAGCACAAGCCCAGGCTTCTGCCTCCGAAAGGCGCTCCATGAGGAGGCTCTCGGGTCTAGGGAGCTTGCTCTGGTCTATTGGGACTCAGTGCGTATCGGGTATGAGCCAAGGTCACCGACCTGGACTCAGAAAGCCTACCTGGCTCTGGCCTATGTTGGCCTGGGAGAAAAGGAGGCAGCGATCCGGATGGCGGAGGACCTGGTTTCGCTCGATGGAGCGAGTCAGGAAGGTGTGGTCGGAAACCGATTCTACCTTGCCCCCTCCGCTCGTGTGCTCCTGGCCCGTATCCTCGCCCACTTCGACGAACATGACCGGGCGATAGACATCCTTGAGGAAGAACTCCCCGCCCCCTCCTGGCTCTCCGTCCCCATCCTCGAAATCGATCCCATCTGGGACCCCCTCCGCGACCATCCCCGTTTCCAGGCCCTGCTGGAGGAATGGGCGGAGGATGTGGGGGATTGAGGGCAAAGGGCTCCCGCCCAGATGCCTTGCGCCTAGTCTCCTCAGGCCGAATCTTTAACCACTTTCATCAACAACCTGGCGAACGTTGAGGGTCGGACAAGTGCGGGCCAATCGGTCCCGCGCATGTGGTTCGGTCCTCCACCGGCCCTGTCTGCGAGGGGGTACCGCCGTGGAGGAAACGAAATGAGTTCCGGAGGACGAACCCCTGGCTGGGGTCTGTGGGCACGGTGGTTTCTCGCTACCGTCATTGGGTATTTCGTCGGAGTTGTCGTTGCGATCGTGCTCTCATACGCGATCGGAGGTATGGCCGACCTTCTTGGCCTCTTCCGTTTTCGGGAGACCAATGTGCTTGTAGGAGTCTTCCTGGGTGCCAGTATTGGCCTTGCACAGGTCATTGCGGTTCGTCGAGTGCTGCCGTTGAACCTCAGATGGATATTGGGTGCGACAGTTGGGTTTGGCCTTCCCTGCACTGTCGCCGTGCTAGTGAACGAGGGTTGGTTTGGTGCAGTCGAAGCATCCGTTGTGTGGCTCATCCCTATCGTAATCGTTGCTGGCGCGTTCGCGGGGGTGATACAGACGGCAGCCCTGAGACGCCATACTCATAGAGCAGGTTGGTGGATTTGGACGAGCGTGGTTTCGTGGGGCATAACGTCGCTCCCCTTTTTTTCTTTGGACGATCCGGGGCTTGGGTTCCTCATCGGTGTGTTAGTATCTGGAGCTCTGAGCGGCGCATTCCTCATCTGGCTGGTAAGCACTTCACCAGTTACCGATGATGTTTGATCGCGGTGTGGTGACCAATGCCCTATGACGATCACTGGCTCCAACACCACACTGGTACCGATGGTTGGAATAGCTCCCATCCCCTGCTGAAGAAGCAAGCCTCGGATGTCGAACATTCTGGCGAATCCGTTGTGCCAGAGGTGGTGCCGTGGCCCACGGTTTCGTCAAGGAAAAAATTTCTACGCGACTCCCATCCCTCCCTTCCGTTCCTCCCTCCGCGACCATCCCCGCTTCCAGGCCCTGCTGGAGGATTACGGGGATGATGTGGAGTATTGATCCTCCACTGTGTCCCGAATGTGTCCCGCAAAGCGGCGGAAGGAACCGGCCACCTCGAAGATGGGGTGGCGGTGTGAATAAGCGGCCCCCGGAGGGGCCGCCTCATACTTCACTCGCGAAGAAGGAAATCGATCACTAGCAGGGATCAGAAGCGCCTTCTCAAGAAATCTGGTTCTGCCTCAGAGCCTTCCTTTCCGGACCCACGCTCAGAGATAAGTTCGCACGGTTGCCAGCCATGGATCTTATTCTCTCCATCATACTGTGAAGTGGACTCGTCATCGGTCTCGTCCCACAGCATCTCACATAGTCCTTTCCCGTTGCCGACAAGGTACTCCGGTTCAAAAACCTCGTTATCCAAAGCACCCGCGCCCAAATGAATCGCACCGGGTCCGCTTGGAGTATCCGCAGTCCACCCAGGGAGTCCACTTAGGGTGAAGGTGTTGTGGTCAACCGTGTTTCCGCTGACGGAAGCAAATAGCCCCCACAGGAAGATTGCTTGACCCTCGTCACCGCTGAGGTTGTCGAACGTGTTCTGAGTGACGATGCTGTTTCGCACCCCACTGAACAGGTTGATGCCTGAGTGCCAAAAGGCTCCGAAGTGTTGGTTCCGGATGGTGTTTCCTGAGACGGTGGCGTTACTGGCGTTTCTCAGGAAGATCCCAGTTTGCCGACTATTGGTGAAGGTGTTCCCGGTGATGCTGGCATTACCCGTCTCCCCAAGGAAAACTGCATCCGCCCCACTCTCGTTGAAGGTGCTCCCGGTGATTTGCAGCCCCGACGACAGCCCCCGGCCCCAGACGCCAAAACCAGCACGGGTGGTCCTGAGGTCCTCTATGATGAAGGTACTCCCCTCCCCGTACCACATCGGAACAATACCATCGCCCACGTCGTTGATGTCCACGTTTCTGATTGTGACCGTTCCCTTTCCGTCAAGCGATAAGGCCTCAGATCCTGCCATGGCGTGGATACCGGCCAACCGCTCTGGTGAAGGTGGATTACCCCGGAAGGCGAGATTCTCGAAGACAGCGGTGTGGTTACCCCCCCAGATGGCGATAAACTGGAAATAGTTGCCTGGATGGCCGGGATCGGATTCCGTGAAAGTCAGGTCGGTGACCGTCACATCTACCGGGAACTCGAAGTGCAGAACCGTCGGCCAAATGCCATATGTTCCAGGGATATAATCTGAGTCAAAAGCGAAGTGGAACGGCTTCTTTCCGGGGCCTTTCACAGCCTCGATGATGGTGTTTTCCTTCCCTTCACCCCTAAGTGTGCCACTGAACCCGTTGAGAACGATGATTCCCTCGCTAACGCAATAGGTGTCAACGGTGGTGGCATCCCCATCGGTCAGGAAGACTACATCCCCAGGCTGAGCCTCGTTGAGTGCCTGTTGGATGGCCGAGGCGTTTAACGAGCACTTCTTGCTGGGGTGGACCGTGACGACATTGGAGGCCAACGTGGCTATAGTTGACGCCTCCGTTACGGAAAAGACGGGTTGTTCAGGAGCCGTAGTGGTGTCGGAACAGGCCAAAGCCAGGGAAAAGGCGATCAGGAGGAACGGGGCGCGGCGCATCGGCACACCTCCTTGCGGGTGGTGGGGATAAACTCTGCTGAGGGACGCAAGAATAATGCGCGGCGAAAAGGTTTCCCGTCAAATCAATAATTTCACTAAAACGTTTGGAACTCCGGGGTATTTGAGCCGTCTGAGACAGGAGGTGCTTGGATCGGTGTGGTTAGGATGCGGCTGCCTGTCGCTTTCACGCTTCGGTTTCGGTTCCAATTCTCTCGGAGTCGATCCCCAGTCAAATCTCGGACCATAAGCCACACCCATTTCACACCCCTTGGTTCAGGTTTCAGAGTCCTGAGCAAAGTAGGAAGGGCACTTTGGACCCGTGACCCTATGCCAACTTGAACGATGATGTGGGGCACTGACTCCGGATTCTCCCCCATCCTTGCCCCCACCATACCCACAACCCATGATTCTCTTTGGTGGCTGACTGGGCTGGAACGGGCAGTCTTCTCTCCCGAAAGAAAGAAAATGAAGTCCCCCAAGGTTGTCATTTCGTCGGCCAAACCGAATTGGCCGAGGTTCCGCTATTCCGCTGTGGTTCTCCTTTGTTTCCTGGTCAGTTGCCGACAGGTGGAGAACCCTCCCCTCACGGTAGACATGCCCCTCCACCTCGAAGACCACCTCGATGCCGCCACGATTATTGGCTCAGAGGCGTCGGCGGATGCTGCGCTCGAGCCAGTGGAGTGGACGTTCGATCAGCCGGAATCCGGATGGCATCCGGTACTCGACACCGGGAGCGGATGGGTCCTTTCCAGAGACGACCTTCAATTGGCTCCAGACGGGGACGGTGTGCGGCTCGAAGGAGGTGAGAAGGAGTCGGCCGTCATCTATGTGGATTTGCCCGACTGGGACCTCCGTGACTGGGCGTATGTGTTGGTTCGCGCTCGTACCCAAGGGCAAGTGGGAGACCTGAGACTCTTCTTCAATACTGAGCCGGTTCCAGGCCGCTGGGAATGGCCCTGGACCGCCGGCAAGCACGTCTATCTGATCTGGGACAGCCCGGTCCACACGTATCAGCTCCCTACCGATCGGTTCGACGGACCACCCCAAACCGGCCCTTGGCGGCAGCTCGCGATCGGAGTGTGGGGATTGATATCCGGACATGTGGACATCCTCTCAGTAACCCTCGTGCCAAGGGCTGCCCTCTATACGGACGGCCCTGCGGGTGTCCGGACCGAGCTACGTGGCAAGCACATTCGGCGGACCCTCTTTCAGCACGCCCCCAGCCGGTTGGAGTACATGGTTCGGGTCCCCGAAGGTGGTCGATTGGATTTCGGGCTTGGAGGCCTGAAGCCCGATGAGCCTGTGAGATTCCAGGTGTCTCTGGCCGAAGCTGGTGGCGAACCGCAATTGCTTCTTGATGAGAGCTATGAGGACCCGCTGGCGTGGGGTCAACGGTCCGTCGACCTGTCGCAATACGCAGGAAAGGAGATGGACCTGGCCCTCGAGACCTCGGCGGAGGAGTCTGGGCCTATGGCCCTGTGGACGGCACCGACTCTGAGTGGTGAACGCACTGACGAACAGCCCAACGTCGTCTTCTACATCATCGACGGGGGCGCGGCCCAGTACATGAGCCTCTACGGGTACAACCGGCATACGACACCGAACCTGGAGCGACTTGCGGAAGAGGGCGTGGTGTTCGAGAACGCGTACAGCAACTCCAGTTGGACCAAGCCCTCCACCACCTCGTTCGTCACATCCCTTCACAGCAGCGTGCTGGGGAACTGGAGAACTGATACTGATGTGCTGCCGGATGGCGTCGTCACCCTGGCCGAGCGCCTCCACCACGCCGGCTACCACACGGGGCTTTTCACGACGAACTCGTACGTGGGGCTCATCAGTGGGATGGAACGGGGCCACGACGTCATGCGTGAGATGGGATCGAGGCCGAACTCTGCCTCCTCACTGGAATTGCACGAGGACTTCTGGCAGTGGCGCGAGGAGTATCCTGGCGAGCCCTTCTACGTTCACGTTCAGACGACGGACGTCCACTATCCGTATGATCCGTTGGACCCGTTCGCCGGGCTTTTTCTCGACCCTGCTCGACGCCGGGTGTACGACGAATGGAATCGCCGGCTTGTGGAAACCGATCTTCCCATGCCCGCTCGGCCTTGGTCAGAGGCTTTCGGGCTTACGGGGGTCAACCGGCTTGATTTCAACGCGGCTCAACGACGCTTGTATGACGAGTGTTTGGCCCAGAATGACGCCAGGCTGGGGAAACTGGTCGAGCGTCTGAAGGCCGAGGGTGAATGGGAGAACACGCTCCTCGTGGTAGCCTCCGATCACGGGGCCGCTTGGTGGGTCCTGAACATCGACCCGCTGCCCCCGTTCAACGATCCCATTCTCGCCGCCTACTGGTCGCGTATCCCGCTGATGTTCATTTGGCCGGGGCACATCCCGGGAGGTCGACGGTTGTCCGAGCCAGTGTCCATGATCGATGTACTACCGACGCTCCTGGAGTTGGCCGGGCTTGATCCGCCGGAGATCTCGCAGGGACAGTCTCTGGTGCCGCTGCTTTTCAATAGAAACGGGTGGGAACCGCGGCCCGTGATCTTCGATCAAGTCGATCAAGGCGGATGGGCCTCCTTCCACATCGAAGTGGTGGACGGGCGTTGGGGTGCCTCGCTTCTCGTTCCGCCCGAGCCGGGGGCACAGCTGGAGTTGCCCGAGGGCCGCATTGCGGCTTTTCAGGTCTACGACCTCTGGGAAGACCCCAACGCGCTGACCTCCATCAATGAAGAACGGCCCGACTTGGTGGAGAAGTACACCGCGTTCCTTGAGGCGCAGTGGGAGGCGCATCAAACCTTGGGGAAACTCTTTTCACCATCGGAGGCGGCCCCGTTGACACCCGAGCAGCTCGAAACGTTGCGTGCGTTGGGGTATATCCGGTAGCCGGGGAGAAAGGTATCAAATTGATGGAAGCTCGGCTGTGAGGCAGGCCCGTTCGTTTTCTCCCCGCGCGCCCCTCCCCTCTTCCAGGCCCTGCTGGAAGAGAACCGGGACGATGCGGAGCATTGATCCACTGTGTCCCGAATGTGTCCCGGAAAGCGGCGAGGGGTGGGGATCGGGGAATCCTTACAAGTCCTCTGACTTTCCCACAAGAGAGACGGCAACGACGAAGATCAGGTCGGAGTTTTGCTTCCTCGAATCTCCTTCCCTTTCGCGCACGCGCGGTGTACGCACTCTCCAATCCCGCCAAAAAGCGAAAACCCTACATCGGCCTAAACCATTGTAGGGCATTGCTTTGTATCATGGGCGCTACTGGATTCGAACCAGTGACCTCCTGCTTGTAAGGCCGATTAAAAGGAAGTGAAATCCCGACAAGAAGTCGTCTAAATCATTGATGGATCGCACGTTCTGCCGTTCTTCGTATCAAATCATGCCGGAATCTGCCGCCCTGAACCGACAGTAAAACCGACAGTAATCGACAGTACAACCGACAGTAAACCTGGCTTCCGCTATCAACGGCCTGGCCAGTTCGTATTGGCAAAGGGTGGCCAGAATCCCCTTCGCATTCTGAACGCGGCATTATATTCGAGAGTCATGTACTCACGAAAACCCAGCGGGGCCACTTCCCAAGGCGAACCTATGGGATCGTCTATGAATATCATCCTCGACCCGACGAAGAGCAGATGAGCATCATCATATCTCTCCGACTCATATAACTGGAACGTTGCGTCTCTGTCGAAACCGTCCGGGATGATCAATTCTCTGCCGACAAAGCGCTTCTCCAAGACTATCTCAGAGCCGCCCCGTCGCAGATAATATCCCGGGTAGTTGACGGACTCGAAGGATCGGAACGAGCTGTTGGTGAGGCCGGGGACCACCCTAAAGGTGGCATCTTGAAGATCAAGGTCAGTAGTGAGCGCCGAAGCTTCCC
>JBDHGR010000111.1:0-12191 GCA_039589815.1 Gemmatimonadota bacterium
ACTTCGGTCTCCTCCCAATGACCCGGGTTCTCTTCTTTGGCGACCCTGGAGTCGGAAATCCCTCCGGGACCCGCCATCCTCAACTATTAGTCATTTGACAGATATACTCCCCTAAAAGGTTGCCGGCCACTTTGAGAAACCGCCTGTCCACCCGCTAGCCACCCGCATTTCGACTCCCCGTTTCGAATGTCTCTGCAACCTTTGAGGGCTGAAACCCGTCTAGATAGACAACTGCCGTCATTTTGACGGCATCAAGACGAACCCGGGAAAGAGAGCAAAGCCGTCCATGCCTTCTTCTGGACCCACACCCCTCAGTTTTCTTCCCCTACATCCACTCGAATTCCGGATTCTCCTGATCCTCATGGAGGAACCGGCCCACGGGTACGCCATCGTGCAGGAGATCGAGGCCCGGGAAGAAAGTCTTCCGACCATTAATCCAGGGAACCTCTATCGGCGCATCCGAGACCTCCGGTCCAAGGGGCTCATCGCCGACGCGCCCCCTGCAGAGGGTGAGGGGAAGGATCCTCGACGCCGGTACTTCCAGGTCACGGGACTCGGGCGGGAGGTCGGGCAAGCAGAGGCCGAGCGCCTGCGGACCCTGGTCCTGGAGGCTCAGGGCCAGGGCCTCCTCTCGGAAGCCTGACGCGGAGATGCCTTTTATGGCCCGGCCGTCAGGATCCCTGTCCCTCTATCGAGGGCTCCTTCGGTTACTCCCCCGGAATTTCCAGGAGGATTTCGGGGAGGAGATGGTGGCCTTCGTACGCTTACGCCTTGAAAACACTCCAACCCCAATGGGGCGGGCCAGGGTTTGGATCTCGGCAATCCTGGATGTGGTGGCTACAGGCTGGACCAGTCGATGGGCACAACGGCGGCAAAAGAAGGACTGGCAGAAGGGCGGCGCCCGACAATACCGATTATCGGAGAAACGGTTCATGAACTGGGATGAGCTTCGGCAGGACCTCGTTTACGCCTTCAGGACCCTTCGTCGCTCGCCGGGCTATACTTCGGTTGTCCTTCTCACCCTCGGAGTAGGGATCGCGCTGAACACTCTGGTATTCAGCGTAATGAACCCCTTCCTCTTCCGCCCACTCCCCTATACCGCTCCCCAGGAGCTGGTTCACCTGGGTGGTCTGGATCCTTTGAGCGGTTGGGACGGCGGCCGCTTCTCCTTGCCGCAGCTGGCCGACTTCCAGGAGCAATCCAGAGCCTTCCAGGGCATGGCCGGGTACTATTACGGCAGTGTGAACGTCACAGGGGACGTGGCGGCGGAACAGGTCACTTCATCCTGGGTCACGGGCAACCTCTTCCCCCTCCTCGGCGTGACTCCCTCACTCGGTCGGATTCTGGGGCCACAAGATGATGAACCCGGGGGCCCCCCGGTCGTCCTTCTCGGACACGGTCTCTGGATGCGTCGGTTCGGGGGGGATCCAGGGATCGTAGGCAAGGACATCCGCCTGGACGGGGTTCTTCATACCGTGGCCGGCGTCCTTCCCACCGAGTTCAACTTCCCCTTCAACGCCGTGGAGATGTGGCTCCCCATGCGGGCCCGACCCACCGAGGAAGCAAGATCCGACATGGGGACCCTGGTTATCGGGCGCCTCGGCGACGGTTGGACCCCCCGCTCGGCATTGGAAGAGATCAACAGCGTCCACGGGCAGCTTGCCAGGCTATATCCCGAATCAGACGGGCGCTACCAGGCCATCGTCCTCAAGCCCCTCCGGGAGGCTCTGAATTTCGCCTCCGACATCCTCGGCCCCGCCTTCCTGATCCTCCTGGTGGGGATGGGACTTGTCCTGGTCATCGCATGCGTGAATGTGACATCTCTCAACCTGGCCCGGCTGGGATCCCGAACCCGGGAGGTGGGCCTTCGCCAGGCTCTGGGAGCTGGACGACGTCGCCTCGTTCGACAGTTCCTCGTCGAGGCCATGGTGTTGGCCATGGGAGGGGGTATCCTCGGTGTAGGCCTCGCTTACCTGGGCACCAATCTCCTGACGGGCCTGGTGCCGCCGGACCTCTACCGTGTAGGGGAAGTATCTCTGGACGGCAGGGTTCTGGCCTTCAGCGGTTTGGTGGCCCTTTCCACCCCCCTCTTTTTCGCCCTGGCGCCGGCCTGGACGGCCACCCGGAAGGCCATCGCCCAACTCCTCCAGGAGGGATCGAGGGGGACCTCAGGGGAAGGAGGATTCTGGTGGTGGCCGAGGTCACCATGGCGGTGGCATTGGTGTCCGGTACCGGCCTCATGGTCCGGAGCCTGGCAAATGCCATGTCCACCGACGTGGGGTTTCGGGCGGATCGAATCCTCACGGCTGAGCTGGAACCGGACCGAGGGTCGACCGATGACGTTCAAGCCCTGAATCTCCGTTTTCAGGCCCTGGTGCAGGGGATTCAGCGCATCTCGGGAGTCGAAGGTGTGGGCACCGCATCCCACCTGCCCCTCAACCACGAGACGTTCACGATCCGCTACACCACCCCGGACGGTCAGGGGATCCCGTTGGAGGATCGACCCTCGGCGTTCACCAGCCGGGTTGGGCCGGACTACCTGGTCACCATGGGGATTCCCCTCTTGTCCGGCCGGGCCTTCCAGCCGGAAGACGGGGAGACAGGAGCCAACGGGATCCTGGTGACCCGGGGCCTGGCAGAACAACTGTGGCCAGGGGGATCGCCGGTGGGCCAGACCTTGATCTACGGTGATGAGGAAGAGCCGACCGTAGCCAGCGTGCTAGGAGTAGTAGGTGACCTGAGGTGGGACGGCCTGGCGGGAACGCCCCGCCCCCACATCTTTCGGCCCCTGGTAGGGACGGCCTCACGTCGTCGGTTTCTGGTAATCTCGGCGGGTCCGGGAACCACGCCCCAATCCCTCCTGGAGCCCGTGAGGCAGGCCCTCTATACCCTTGACCCGGAGCTTCCCGCGGTCCTCCGGCCCATGATGGAGATCGTAAAAGAGAGCACCGGGCTCTGGGCCATCAGCTCGCTATTCCTGGGCGGTTTCGGCCTCGTGGCGCTGGCCTTGGCTGCTTTGGGAATCTATGGGATCGTCGCCTATTCCGTGTCGCAGAGGACTCGCGAGATGGGCCTGCGCCTGGCCCTGGGAGCCGAACCGTCACGCCTTCTCCGGGGTGTCGTGACGGAAGGGCTCCGCCTCACGAGCCTGGGGTTGGTTTTGGGGGCCGTGGCTTCGGTGGGCGCCGGCGTCCTTCTCTCCAACGTTCTCTTTGGCGTTGGCGCCGTCGACCCGGTTACGCTGGGATCTACGGCTGGCGCCTTCCTGGCCGTGGCCGGAGTTTCAGCCTTCCTTCCGGCCCGCCGAGCCGCGTCCGTAGACGTGCTGGAAGCCATCAGGGAGGAGTGAAGTAAGGATGCAACCACTGGGTGGATCCTGGACATCCAACCCCAGTAGCCACCCGATGAGCACCCACTCCTCTCCCGAACTTCGGGCGACCCGAGCCATGCGACGTGATCCGAGTCGGCGGCCCCTCCTTTCCTTTCTCTTCTTTGCGGCGCTCGCCTGCGAGTCCTCGGCAAGCGTAGAGGGAGGGCCACCCGCCGGGTGGCAGGGAACGACGGTGGAGGAAGGGTCCGTTATGACTGTTCGGACTACGGCCGGCTCCGTGTGGGGGGGTGAGGGAAGGTTGTTCGAAGAGGCCGCCATCGGCACCGAGACCCGGGGGGAGAACGATCTTCTGGGCCAGGTCATGGGAATCGACGCCACGACAGACCGGGTTTTCGTGGCCGACGGGATTTTCACCATGGTCCGGGTGTACGACATGGCCGGAGATCACGTCATGAACATTGGCCGGCACGGCGGGGGTCCCGGCGAGTTCTATTCAGTTACGGATCTGGGGATCGACCCGACACGGAAACAGCTGGTCGTGCGGGAGGGTAACGGCGCCCTTCATCGCCTCACCATCTCCGGGGAGTACGTTGGCACCCTGAGGCCGCGCTTCTTCGGCGGGTTGTCGGGCCCGGAGCTGCTCCTTCGGATCACCCGGGAAGGTGTGCCCCTGGTACGCCATTCCTCCTTTCGCGTCAACCCCGATGGCGATCCTCCCATGGTCCTGACCACGGTTCTCTTCACCGTCGACTCCACGGGAGCCGTTACGGACTCCCTGGACATGCCCATGCACGAGGAAGACAGATTCTCCCTGCGGGCTCAGGCGGGGGAGGGAGCGTATAAGCCCCTTCCGGTCCCTTTTGGACCCAAGGACGTCTGGAGTATCACCTGGGACGGGGCCATTATCTGGGGAAACTCTTCTGAGTACCGCTTCGAGATCCGTTATCCTGACGGCCGTCGGACCGTCTTCGAGCGAGAGGCGGAGGCGGTGAAGGTCCTTCCGGATGAACGGGAGGCCGCGGAAAGGCGCGTCTACGGGATCATGGAGGGCGTCCAGCCTGGCTGGGCCTGGAACGGGCCCCGGATTCCCGACACAAAACCTTTCTACTCCGCTATTATTCCAGATCGTAGCGGGAGACTCTGGGTCCTCCGGGAGGGGGAGGGCCGACCGGTGGAGGGTTGGAGGGAACCCGACGACTGGAGAGGGTGGGAGCGTGACCCTGGCTGGGTCCCGGACCGCTGGTTCGAGGTCTTCGAAGAAGAAACAGGCCACTACCTGGGCCGTGTGGCCGCACCAGAGGTGTTCGTAACCGAGCCCGAACCGGTCATCGACGGGGATACCTTCATCTGTCTGACGGAGGACGAGTTCGGGCGCCCAATCGTGCGTCGCTACCGCCTGGAGCTTCCGGCGTAGGGAAGAACCGCCGCCGGTCCACTACCCCGGAATCTTTCCATTTCCCATCACCCTCGGCGCGCCCTCTTGAGGACCCTGGCCTGACCTCAACTTTGCCTGCACTTTCGTCATAGTCCTGGTTCAAGGGTCCATCAGAACGGAGAGGGACGCCCCATGTCCGAGAAGGAGAAACCGAAGGGTGAGCAGGTGCTCGGGGAAGCCGACGTTGCGGAGATCCTGGAAAGGGCAATCAAGTTGGACGGCGTCCGGGACGCTCGCGTGACCGTCGAGCAAGTCCGGGAGGCGGCATTGGAGGTCGGCGTGTCCCCGGCAGCCTTCTCACAGGCTCTCGCCGAATTCGGGAGTGAGCACACGGTCCCGGAGAAGGTCTCTCCCAACCCCGTTCCGGCACCGCGCTTCCGGTCGCTGATCCGAACTGGGCTTGGTGTGGCATTCGGGGCAATCCTCGGGGTCACGGCGGGGACCCTGGACGGCCCGTATCTCAGCGAAGAGACGCATGCCCTCGCCGCGATCCTTTTGGCCGGTGCTTCCCTTAGCCTCGTCTTGTCACACAAGAGGGAGAAGGCGCTACTGCCTTACATCGTCGACATCATCTGGCTCTGGTCCAGCTTCGTGGCGGCCACGGCGCTGGTCACCAACGCCCTGGGAGAGGAGTCCATCATCGGCGCAGTGATGGGGATCGTCGTGGCGTCGGTGGTAGGGGGATGGATCATCAAGATGACCGGGAAGGACGAGGCCACCGAAGCGACCCGCACGCTGCGCCTCGAGCTCACCGCACCCAGGGAGGAACCCAACGACTGAGGAGGACCCCGTCCGGACCTGCGAGTCCAGGCGGGGAGGTAAGACCCAGAAAAGGTCCCGTCTGGACTCCAGCCGGAAGCCCCGCAGGTTCCTGGGATGCCAGGTCCACTACCGACCCCACGGTTATCAGCCCTTCATCAACGAGCCCGGAACAGAGCCGTCCGCACAGGTTTACACTCAAGACGCACCAATACCTTGCAGAAGAAAAAGGTACTGGCACATTTGAGGTGCACGTTTCGGTGTCCTCTCAAACGCTACCTGCTGGCCTGTCTATGCCGAACTCCGACCTGCCACCGAGCCGTCTCCTTGCGCTGACCGCGCCTGAAGCGAAGGACGTTCTTGCGAGAGCAGCCGGCGCCGCCGGCCTGGAATTGATCCACACGACAAGGCTTTCAGGCCTCCTCGAAGCGTTGCAGGAGGGACCATCGACGGCGACCCTGCTTTCCCTCGCCGTCGATCCCGTGGACGAGGATGTGGTTCGACGCCTCTCAGATGAGGCCAACAGCGGGAACCTGCTGCTTTCGGCTCGGGATGTGTCCCTGGAGCGCGCACTCCTCATGGAGCGGGTCGGGGCCGTGGCTCTTCTTCGCGAGCCTTTAGACGAGTCGGAACTGGCGGGACGGCTCGCTGGGGTGGCCGAGGAAGGGACGGCCGTCCCCATCCCTGAACACGAGGCCCCCACCGACGGTCGTCCGGAGTTGATCGGGTCGAGCCCCGCCATGGCCGGCCTCTTCGAAACCCTGGTTCGCGTGGCCCGTTCGCCCTCCACGGTGCTCATCACCGGAGAGTCGGGAACCGGGAAGGAGGTCGTCGCACGAACGGTCCACTGGGCAAGTGATCGGCGAGATGCACCCTTCGTGGGGGTGAACTGCGCTGCCATTCCGGAGCATCTCCTCGAATCCGAGCTGTTCGGACACGAAAAGGGTTCCTTCACAGGCGCCGTGGAAAGGCGCCGCGGCCGTTTCGAGCGCGCCGACGGCGGGACGCTGTTCCTGGACGAGATCGGCGATATGAGCCTCGTGCTCCAGGCCAAGATTCTGAGAGTATTGGAAGAACGCACCCTGGAGCGAGTAGGAAGTGAATCCACGACTCCGGTGGACGTTCGGGTGGTGGCGGCCACGAACCAGGAGCTCGACCGGCGGATCCACGACGGGTTATTCCGGGAAGACCTGTATTACAGATTGGCCGTGGTCGACCTCCATTTGCCGCCTCTTCGCGATCGCGTCAGCGACATCAGGGAGCTGGCGCTCCATTTCGCCGGGACCTTCGCCCGCCGGTACGAGCGTCCAGTGACCGCGATCAGCGAAAAGGCCCTTCACCGGCTGGCCGCACACGCCTGGCCCGGGAATGTCCGAGAGCTCCGAAACGTCATGGATCGGGCTGTGCTCCTCGCCAGTGGTGCGTCCCTCCGATCCTCCGAACTACGCCTCGGCGCCGGATCGCCACGTGCCTCCGCCCGCAGGGAAGGCGTGGCCGGGGGAGCATACCGGGCCGACCTCTCCCTGCAGGAGGTGGAGGCGGATCACATAAGGCGTGTGCTGACCTTCGTGGACGGCCACATGGGTAAAGCCGCATCCACCCTCGGAATCCACCGGAATACCCTTACTCGCAAGGTCCAGGAATACGGGTTGGCCGACGCGGTCCCAGCGGAGGAATCGACGTGAGCCCCCTCCCCACCTGCCGCCACGTTACGGTGACTCACGTGCTCTCCTGCACAAGAATGGTGCACCACGAGCTCAAAAAACCCCCCTGGACTCGAGGGGAAAAAGAGGGAAAACAGAAGGCCCCACAGGCTCATACACGGTCCTCTCTCCTGTCTGGTGCGCGAGCATGAGTCGTGCACGAAGGGGCAGACGAGACCCCGGATCCACCGGGGCACCCTCAGCGGACAAAGGGGAAATGAAGCAGCTCAAGCTCGATGAGATCCGGCGCGCCCTGCCTGCCCTGGACGAGCTGCGCCCCGTCCTCGACTTCCTCATGACCCGATCCACGCCCGACCCGAGCAGGGAGTGGTCTCGCTCTGGGGAGGTGGACACCGTGGGCCAGCGCCTTGTGCCCGGCGACGCAGTTGCTGGATCAGCGGAGGAGTTGGCTCGAGAAGAGCAGGAACATCTCCGGGCCATATACCGATTCATGGGTCAAGCCATAGTCCACCTCGCCTCCGGCGACGGGAACTCAGCTGCTACGGCGCTCCTCGAAGCGGGGGCGCTGGAAGAGGCCCGTGACCGCCCCGACCGAGCCGAGGCGTACGCTACTTCGGCCTACCACGCCGCTCGCGATGAGAGAGATCAGCGGTCCGCCGCACTGGCGCTCCGCCGTTGGGCCCGTGCCGCCCGCACCCAGGGACGGCTCGACGACGCGTGCTCGCGGTACGGGGAGGCCTTCCGGATCGCTCAGGCAACTTTTGATGTGCGGGGCGCCGCCGAGGCGGCCATCGGCGCTGGCAACAGCCTCGAGGAACAGGGTAGGTGGCTGGAGGCCGAACGGTGGTATAGGAGGGCTCTCGAGATTGTCGAGGACGTGGAAAGCCCCTTGCCCGAGCGTTGGCAGGCGATGTTGAACCTGCACATCACCCTTCGTTCCCGGGGAGCCGTCGAAGAGAGCCTGACCTGGCTGCGAGACGCCGAGGCCGCCGCCCACGCCGCTGGGGAGGACGGAGCTGCCCCCTTCCTCGAGAACGCCAGGGGCCAACTGCACATCTATACCGGCGAATTGGGACGGGCAGAGCAGCACCTTCGGCGGGCCCTGGAAGCAGCCACAGCCTTGGGGGCTACCGTGACCATCCGGCTCAACCTCGCCGAGGCTCTGCTGGCACAAGGGCGGAGCCTCGAGGCCGCCGAGGAGGCCCGCCAGGCAGAGCGAGAAGCACTCGTCGGCGGCGTTGCTCCGCGGCTCCCCGAGGTCTATCGGCTTCTGGGAAGAATCGCCGCCACTGAAGGCAATCCAGACGCTTTCTCCCTGTTCGAACGGGCGCTGGAAATCATTAAGGAACGGGGGCTCCCGGTCCTCGAGGAGGCACGAACCCTCCAGGCCTACGCACAGTTCGAGGCAGAGTGGGGCGAAGAGGAAACGGCCCGCCAATTGCACGAACAGGCCAGCGAACGGTACCGGGCCGTGGGCCTGGATCACATGCGCCACCCGTGGACGGACGTTCACGAGCCCGATCCGTCAGACGGCGGTGAGCCCCCTCACGGAAACGATGGTGAAGATCATGTTTAAATTCCCCCTACCCCCTGCCCTTCCGCGATTCCAAAGGGCCAGCGGCCTTCTCTTCATTCCGGTGGTGACGGCCTTTCTGACCGGTTGCGGGAACCTCACGGCCGGGGGGTTGAACGGGGTGGCCGAAGTGGCCGTGTCAGGGGATGTACCGGGTACTCTTAGCCCTGCGCTCCCTGTTGGCACCGGTCCGACACTGGCCGCTGCGAACGATCACGACTCGCCCGAGGGAGAGGTAGAGGTCGAGTTCCAACTCTTCCTGGAACGCGCCAACGGAAAGTCCGTCCCCCTCTCCGACGACGATATCCGAGTCCGGGTAGACCTTCGGGGCCGTCAGGAAGCTGACGTGGTGAACCGGGCGGTCCCGGCCGTGCGTTACACGGGCCTGCGGATCGTCTTCACCGAAATCGAGGCCGAAGTGGATTCTGGCCTTGTCATCGACGGTCAGGTAGTGTCAGGCGCCGTCAGGGTGGAGTTGGAGGACGCCACGCTGACCGTCGTGAAGCCCTTAGCCCTGGAGATCGAGGACGGCGAGCGAGTCCAACTCCTCATCGACCTGAACGCCTCCATCTGGCTGCAGGCGGTGGATCCCGATCTAAAACGCGTGGCAGAGGACTTTTTCGCCAACGCACTCGACCTGGTTGTGCGATAGACCTCAATCTTGCACTGAAAAAGGGCGGCGAGCTATGGCACGCTGCCCTTTTTTTGTAGTGCCAGGCGACGAACCCGACCCAGGGTGGTTCGCTTTGTATGATCCTAACCTTATGCCCTGCATATGGTTGACAAGGTTTCGTCACCCGCGGGGCGCCGGGGCCCACCCCTTGCCCTTTCGAAGCGGCATCCTGTTCACCTGACCCCTGGAACACGACGGAGACTGAACGATGATGCCCTACATGAAGATCCGAATCCCCCTTTCGATCCCCGCATTCCTGATCGCCGCCACCCTGACGGCGTGCGATTCCTCCAGCAACCCCATGGCCCCGGACGCAGGAGATTTTGGGCCCGCGCTGCCGACCGTCGTGGTCGGCCAGGTCTCGGCTCCGGCGCAGGGCTCCGCTGGCAGCGCCGGCCAGCTCTCCGGAAGGGACCTCTCCGGCGTTCTGGTCACCATCGACGGCACCCAAGCCGCGGACACGACGGATTCGGCAGGTACCTTCCGCGTGGAAGCCGTCTCTTCCGATAGAAAGATGGTCCTCCGATTCCGCCGGGGGAGCCTGGACGCCAGGATCGAGATCGAAGGAGTGAATCCCGGCGCCCTTCTTCGCCTCGAGATCACCCTGCATGACGACAGCGTATCCCTATCCGACTCAAGCCAGGGCGACCACAACGAGTTCGAGGGGAAGGCCAGCTTCGTATCCGTTTCCGGTTTTGCGCCTGCACGTATACTCCGCGTGGAGATCGCCGACACGGCTGGGGCCCTCCTGGTGGACATCGTCGAGGGCAGCACCCGCTTCGACAACGAGGGTGACATCCTCTCCTTCGGCGATGTCCTGGCCGCGTTGGCGGTAGGCGGCACGCCCGAGATGGAGGGCGACGGAACCCGGCAGGACGACGGCTCCGTGGCCGCGGCCGAGATCAAGGTGGAGACCGACGAGGACGCTGAGAACGAATTCGAGGGGAAGGCCAGCTTCGTATCCGTGTCAGGTATTGCGCCTGCCCGCGCACTCCGGGTGGAGGTCGCCGACACGACTGGTACCCTCTTGGTCGACATCATCGAGGGCTTCACCCGCTTCGACAATGAGGGTGACTTTCTCTCCTTCGGCGATGTGTTCGCTGCCCTGCAAGCCGGCACCGCCCTCAGGGTGGAAGGAGAGGGCACACTGAGGGCGGACGGCACCATCGGCGCCGTCGAGGCCAAGGTGGAGACGGACGATTAAGCCAATTCCCTCTTCACAAGGCCATGGCGGCCCCCGGGATGAATCCGGGGGCCGCCGATCTTTTTCCGGGGTGGACCGGTCCCGTTACCGTAGGTCGGGATCGATCCACCAGTCCTTGAGATTGATCCACTCCCCTCTAGCATCCATCTGCACCCCCCGGACCCTCTTGTTCACGCCGTCCAGCCGGTCGGGGAAGTAGAAGAACGAATACGGCTGCTCGTCGGCGAGTGCGGCCTGATACTCATCCCACACCTCCCGGGCCTGAGTACGGTCCACGGTGGACTGGAGGCGACCGAGGAGTGCGTCCAGGGTCGGATTCGAGGTCCCGGACCAGGCATACGGTTGGTCGATCCGATCGGAGCTGAAGAGATCCGAGTCATCCAGCTTGAACTCCGTGACCCAGGAGAGGATGACCCCATCGAAGTCTCGCACCTCCACGTCGGTGATCTGTGACACCAGGGTGGCCCACTCCAGCACCATGGGCCGGACATCAGCGCCGACCTCCCGCAGCTGCGCCTGTACGATAGAGGCGAGTCGCCGCAACCTGCCGTTCCCCTGATTGTACTTCAGGGTGAACGCGAGAGGGCGCCCCTCCGCGTCCTCGCGGATGCCATCCCCGTCCCGGTCGGCCCAGCCGGCGATCTCCAGCAGCTCCTTTGCAGCGCTGCGGTCGAAAGGAAGGATGGGCCCCGCGGGATCGAAGGCCCAGTGGTAGGGTGGCACGGTGCCATGGGCGACCCTGCCGTAGCCGTCGAGTAGCGCCCTCACGATCTCCTCACGGTCCACGGCCATAGTCAGGGCGCGCCGAACGCGAGGGTCAGCGAGCTGGGGGCGCCGGGAGTTCCACGCGGCAAAAGTGACATTTCGGAACGGGTAGCTGCGGAGCTCCAGGTCCTCCCTGTCCAGGATCTCCTTGGCCTGATCTGGCTGAGCGGCCAGGTACACATCCACCGAGCCCGCCAACAGCTCCAGAAGCAAGGTCGAAGCGTCCGGAACCACCCGATACACATACGTGTCAACGAACGGTCGGCCACCTAGCTCAGCGGGAAAGCCAGGGTTGGCCGCGAAGACCCATCGATCCTGCGCCCGGTGCTCCCGAAAGACGAAGGGACCGTTGCCGACGGGACACAACGTGCCAAAGGGATGTCCACCGAGCGCCTCGGGCTCCACAGCCCCGAGAAGGTGTTCCGGAAGGATGGCCACCGCCCGCCAGGGATCGAGGAAGTCCGCGTGGGGTCGGAGGCGGATCCTCACCGTGAAGTCGTCCAGGACTACCACACCTTCCGCACCGGCCACGTAGCCGTCCCAGAAGGCCCCGTTCGGGAATCCCGTTCGCGGGTCGGTCAATCGCCGGTAGGTGAAAGCCACATCGTGGGCGTCCGTCGGCTCACCGTCGTGCCAACGTACGTCCCTGCGCAGGCGGAAGGTGATCGCGGAGCTGTCAGGGGCCAATTCCCACGACTCGGCGAGGTAGGGACGCGGAGAGAGATCCTCATCGTAGTCGAGGAGGGTCATGAGGTTTACGAACTGATGGTGCTGGATGGCGGAGTAG
>JBDHGR010000112.1:0-10100 GCA_039589815.1 Gemmatimonadota bacterium
TGGTGCTGGCCACGGTCGTTGCCGTAGGCTGCGCCAGCCTGTCCGGTGGAGGGGACGCCGGGGACGAGCAGCCAGCGGACGGACAGCCCGCGGACGAGGTGCCTGTCGGCTACGGCCGTCAGGACCGGGCTGACGTTACCGGGGCGGTGGCCACGGTCCGGGCTGAGGACCTGGACCGCGAGATCACCAGCATGGAGGAATTATTTCAGGGGCTGGCGGGCGTCACGGTCCGCCGGCTGCCGAACGGCGGGATTTCGCTTCGGATCCGGGGGTCGTCGTCCCTCAGCAGCAGCGGAGAGCCGCTCTACGTGATCGACGGCGTTCCCATCCACGCCCCTCCCGGGCAGGCGCTGATGGGCGTGAGCGCAAGGGACATCACCCGGATCGAAGTGCTCAAGGACGCCGGTGCGACGGCCATCTACGGCAGTCGTGGAGCCAACGGTGTCGTCCTCATCTTCACCGGTCGGCGGAACCTGGAACCGCACTGAGTCCAGGCCCGGTCGTTCCTTATCCGCCACCTGGCGGACCCGGACCAAGCCCTCATCCTTCACAAGTACCAGATGCCCATGTTCCTGGGCCCATGTCCACGCTCAGGACCCCTGGGATTGTGGTGAGACCGCTACAGTCTCGATCCGTTTGCCACGATCGGATCCAGCCCATAGTTTTTAGCATCGATACAACTCTGCGTCTTCACAGCCCGGCCGTGGTTCGGATTAAAACAAACGCCGCTTTGATCCGGAAGGGACTTGGAGATGCTACTCCATCCACTTGGGGTAGGGAGGAACCATGAAAATGAGCATCCGTATAGTGTTTCTTCTGCTCGTCGGCCTACTCCCGACGACACTTGCGGCTCAGGCCCAGCAGGGCCAGGTGACGGGGATCGTCACGGACGAGGTTTCGGCTAATCCCATCGAGGGGGCCCAGGTCTACATCGAAGGGACCACCCTGGGGATCCTCACGAATAGCGCCGGTCGCTTCCTCCTAAACAACGTTCCCTCCGGAGCCCATCTCCTGATAATTCAGCATCTGGGGCATACCACCCAGCGCATGGACATCACCGTCTCCACGGGTCAGACCCTGACCCTTGAGATCGCCCTCTCCACAGACGTTATGGCCCTCGACGAGCTGGTGGTCGTGGGCTACGGAACCCAGATCCGGAGAGAGGTCACCGGCGCTGTGACCTCTGTCCGGGGCGAGGATATCGTCGAGGCCAGCGTGACACCCAACATCCAGACCGCCCTCCAGGGCCGGCTGGCGGGGGTCAACGTGGCCGAGTCCACCGGCGAGCCCGGGGCTGCTCCCCAGGTCATGGTCCGGGGACGGGGATCGATCTCGGCGGGCACCGAGCCCCTCTACGTGATCGACGGCGTCCCCTACTCCATGAACACGAACCTGGAAGGCAACATCGGTCAGTCCAATCCGAGCCACGGTGTAACGCGGGCCAATCCGCTGGCGAACCTGAACCCCAACGACATCGAGACCATCGAGGTCCTGAAGGACGCGGCGGCCGCGGCCATCTACGGATCGCGCGGCTCCAACGGGGTAATCCTCATCACCACGAAGCGGGGCCAGAGGGGCATGGCCCCCGTGGTGAACTTCCGCGCGTACGCCGGCACTCAGACCGCGTTCAACCGGCCGGACCTCATGAACGCGGAGGAGCACATCGAGTTCGTGCGCCTCTCCCGGAACAACGCGTACCTCGCCGCGCGGGATCCCCTGAACCCGCAGAGCGCCTACTATAACCCCCTCTACGACCCGAATACGAACGCGGGGCGCGCGGAGTACGGGGCCAGCGGAACCCAGATGATCCCCGAGGCGATGGTGAACTGGGACGGAACGGACACCGACTGGGTGAGCGAGGTTTTGGACCCCGCCACCCTCCAGAACTACGACATGTCCGTGCGGGGAGGGGCGGAGAGGTTCTCCTATTTCGTCTCCGGCTCGTACATGAACCAAGCAGGGGTCATCAAGGGCTCGCGCTTCGAGCGGCTGGCCCTCAGGGCCAACCTGAACCTGGAAGCCACCGAGAAGCTCGACCTCAACTTCGACATCAACTCTGCCTACGGCGACCACAACCGAAAGGCGGCCAACGCGCCGTACTTCGGACGGCCGCCGGGGATCATCTACTCGGCAATGGTGGCTTCGCCCGTCGCCAAGATCTACGACGACGAGGGCAACTACCTCCAGCGCGGGACGAGCAGCATCAACGCCCTCGGCAACGGGATGACCAGCAGCAACCATCCCCTGGCCGTCCGGGACTACATCAACGATGATCTGCAGACGGGCCGGATCTTCGGGAGCGTCGGGGCGAACTACTCGATCCTCGACAACCTCCGCTACAACCTCCTCGTCGGCTACGACTACTCCACCAACAACCGGCACTTCTACCAGGGTACGAAGCTCCAGTACCGGGGCAGTACGACGCCCCAACCCTATGCCCAGGCGTTTGGGGGCCAGAGTTACCATTGGGTGCTGGAGAACACGGCGGCCTACAACAAGTCCGTCGGCGCGCACGACTTCGACGTGCTGGTGGGCTACACCGCCGAGAAGCAGTTCGACGAGACGAAGAACGTGATCGCCCGCAACTTCCCGGACGACCAGGTCACGACGATCAATGGCGGCGAGATCACCGGCGGCGCCCAGGAGCAGCAGGAGTGGTCGCTGGTCTCGATGCTCGGCCGGATCAACTACAGCCTGCTCGACCGGTACATGGCCACGCTGACCTTCCGGTCCGACCGCTCCTCACGCTTTGGGTGGGGCAGCCAGACGGGCTACTTTCCCTCCCTCTCCCTGGGATGGCAGGTCACCGAGGAGCCGTTCATGCAAGGGGTCGAGTTCGTCAGCCAGCTCAAACCCCGCGTAAGCTACGGCGTAACGGGCAACTTCAACATCCCGAACTACGGCTCCATCGGCCTCGTCGGGAGCTCTCCCTACGTCCTGGGCGGCGCGCTGGTGCCCGGCGCCACGCAGAGGACGTTGGGCAACGAGGACCTCACGTGGGAGACCACGAAACAGATCAACGTGGGGGTCGACTTCGGTGTCTTCGGCGATCGATTGTACGGCACGCTCGACTACTACGTGAGCAACACCGAGGACTTGCTCCTCAACGTAAACGTGCCATCCTCCACGGGCTTCGCCTCGGTCTTGACGAACATCGGTGAAGTGCGGAACAAGGGCTTCGAGGCGCAGATCACCTCCCGGAATCTTGTGGGTGAGTTCCAGTGGTCCACCGACTTGAGCCTCGGCAGGAACAAGAACAAAGTCCTGCGGCTCGGCCCCGAGGGAGATCCGATCCTGGCGAGGGGAGTCGCCGGCATCCGTCACATCACCCAGGTGGGCGGCGAGATCGGCGCATACTGGGGCTACGTTACGGACGGCGTCTTCATGACCCAGGAGGAGATCGACAACGCGCCCGTAGACATGGAAGGTAATCCAACGCCCGGGGATCTACGGTTCAAGGACATCAACGGCGACGGAGTGATCGACGCCGACGACCGGACTGAGATCGGCAGCTATAACCCAGACTTAACCTGGGGTCTCCAGAACCGGTTCAGCTGGCGGGGCCTGGACGTGGGCATCTTCTTCAATGGCGTCCGCGGACGGGAGATCCTCAACCTCACCCGGCGGCATATGGAACCCGAGGGGAACTTCAACCACTACGGCAACCTGGTCGGGAAGTATTGGAAGTCGCCCGAGGAGCCCGGCGACGGACTGCACCCGAAGCCCGACCGCAATTCCAACGGCGGCGGCACGCGGCCCTCGACCCGCCAGGTCGAGGACGGGTCCTACACGGCTCTGAAGAGCATCACGCTGGCCTACAACCTCCCGACCGATCTTGCGAACCGCCTCCCCTTCGGCGGAGAGACCCGTAGCGTCCGTCTCTTTGGCTCTGTGACCAACGTATTCATGTGGACGGACTACTGGGGCTGGAACCCCGAGGTGAGCGTCCAGTCGGACGGGCTGACTCCGGGCCAGGACTACGGGGCGTACCCGCTGATGCGGGCATACCAGTTCGGTGTCGAGATCGGATTCTAACGTCATGAAAACGGGTGTCTCTATGAATATTTTGCCGACCACGCGCGTGATCCTGGCCCTCTCGACGATCCTGATCCTCTTCGGCTGCAGCGAGGACTTCACCCTCCTCAGCCCGATTTCCGAACGGAACGTCGAGTCCTTCTACCAGAATGAGACCGACTTCACCGTGGCGATCAACGGTGCCTACAGTACGCTGGCGGGCAACGGCGCCTACAACCGGTCCTACGTGCTGCTCCACGAGATGCGCTCCGACAACACCATGAACGGTGGCGGCGCGACGGGGCTGGCGGAGGTCTACCATCGGCTGGCCCATTTCTCGGAGCTGTCCACCGCGTCGGAGCTGTCCAGCCCCTGGACGACCGCATACCAGGGGATCGCCCGTACCAACGTCATCCTCGATCGGTTGGACAACCTGCCCGACGGGGCCTTCAAGGAGCGGATTCGGGGCGAGGCGCTCTTCATCCGCTCCCTCTTCTACTACCAGCTAGCCGTCCTCTGGGGCAACGTGCCCCTCCAGATCGAGGCCGTGACGTCGCCGGACGTGGAGGTGAATCAGGTCCCGGCGAACGTGATCTACGGGCAGATCGCATCGGACCTGGAGTTGGCTCAGGGCCTGCTGCCGGCCTCCTACGACGCCGAGAACCTGGGTCGGGCCACCCTCGGGGCCGCCAACACGCTCCTGGGGCTCGTCTACCTGACGAACGGCCAGGCGGCGCAGGCCGAGACGGCGCTGCGCCGGGTCGTGAGCTCAGGGCAATACGTGCTCGTGGACGACTACGCGGACCTCTGGGGCGTGGCGAACGAGAACAACGATGAGTCCGTCTTCGAGCTGCAGTACCAGGCAGGCGGTACCGGCACGGGGAGCCAGTTCACCGACTACTACACTCCGTTCGGGTTCGGCGGCGGCGTCGGAGCGGGCAACGCGCCCCAGGTCCTCTCGCCCGACATCGAGTACATCCACGACGTGCAGTACGGTATCGAGGAGACCGACGAGCGGGGCTGGGGGACTACCTGGGGCTTCGAGGTCGAGGAGGGTGACACCGCCGTCTGGATTGGAAAGTGGGAGAGCATCCCCTTCGGTCCGGCCGATGCGGACAACAACTTCCCGGTCTTCCGCTACGCGGACGTCCTCCTCATGCTGGCCGAGGCCCTCGGCGAGAGCGCCGAGGCGTACGGCCTCATCAACCAGGTGCGGGAACGGGCGGGCGTGACCCCGATCAGCGCGGCCACTCCGGGCACCTTCGAGGAGAAGCTCCTCTTCGAGCGACAGTTGGAGTTCATCACCGAGGGGAAGCGGTGGGCCGACCTCCTTCGTTTCGGGGTTGCCCAGCAAGTGATGGCGAGCTTCGAGCCTCTCGTGGCGGCCGGACTCACCGAGGCGGACATCCGCCTGCTGTATCCGATCCCGCAGCGCGAGATCGACGTGGCGTCCGGCGAGCTGGGCCAGAACAGCTACTGACGACGCTGAGGGACGTCACGGGCGGCGATTAGACGGTGAGAATGGGGCCTCTCGGGCCCCGGCCGCGCGGTCGGGGCCCGAGGCCCCAGCTCGGGGACGGCGACCTTCTGGGGCCGCACGGTCCGGGACAGTCAGAGGTGCATCTCTGCCAGCGCTCGCAGGCGGGCAACCCCGAGTGGCGTTGGTGCATGGCCGGGAGCTGAAGACAGATCTCCCCTCCCCCTTGCGGAAGTCACACCACACGATAGCTATCGGGCATCCCGAGACTGGTCATTGTATCGAGGATCCTGCGGGCGAGTTAGACTTCGACTCGCTGGCTGTCGTCGGATCGATCGCCGGCTTCTTCGTGGCCCTGATGACGTATGCCCAGATCCCGTCTCAGACCGGCGAGGCTGTTCTGCCGGCCTCGGAGGGAACGTTCTTCCTGTGTATGGGCGGATTCCTCCTTCATATTTGGTACGAAGGGCGACATCTTGTCTCTGGATTTGATCCGCCGATGGCCCGTTTCGCGAGTGCCGTTGCCCCTTCGGATCTCGCCTGACCAGAAGGAAAGGTTCAAACAGATTCTTGGGGACCGGGTTCACGTCGAACCATAGCCCGGGCGTTTCTACCTACCCTCCTTCCACGCCCGCATCCCTATCACCTGCTCCGGCTGTGAGTCCTGGCCAGCCACCTCAAAAGAACACTGCCCCCACCAACGAAACCGCTCGATACACCCAGGAGATCTCACCGCCGACCGGCCCCAGCCGAAACAGCGCCACGGTTCCCGCAAAGGGGAGGACCGGTGTGTCACCGGCGACCTGAAGGAGTTCCGTGTCGTATCCCCTGATGAGGCCGACCCGAAATCCGAGCATGGCTGCAAAAACACCGCGTCGGGCTTCAAGCCACACTCGTTCCACCCCAGCGACGTAAGTGCGATGGTCAAAGGAGTTGAGGCAGGTGAACGCCAAGAGACTCCGATACTGAAGGCCCGCTCCGTTGTTGGTTTCCAGGCGGAACGGATCGTCGCTAAAGGGATGGAAAGTCCACATCCCCAAGTACACCCTGTCGTAGGGGGATGAAAGGCTCCACAAGGACCACCAGGACCGGTGCGAGGTCTCAGGTGCAGAGGCGACGGCCACCAGGCCGTCACGGAGAGGCCCGTCCGAGGTCGTCTCTTGACCCCTCGCCGGGACCGGGGCGAGCATGAGGAGGAAGGAGACTCCAGCCAACAAGGAGGACTGCCGAGAGGCCATCCGGGTCCACTGTGTCTGGGATGAAGGGACCTGACCCTGAATGAACCCTAATCGGTGGGCCAACCATTCGCCACAAGGGGGGAGGCTTCGCCAGAATATGCTCGGCTCCGATCCTTGCCCCCACCTTACCCACAACGCATCGTACCCCAGGTGGCTGGATGGGCTGAGGGAGAGGTGGAGACACATCCGTGGCTATATGAAGGCCTGAAGTCATAGGAAAAGCTCTTCCTTTGAAACCTGACACCGGACCCCACGACTCGACGAGGTACTGACGAGAAGAGGGTTTCCGGACCAGGAGGTGAATGATGAGAGCCTGCAGCATCCTCCCCGTTCTTTTGGCGCTCTTTGGGTCCACCCTATGGGGCTGCGCCCCGGACCAACCAGAGTATCCCGAAGGCCGCGCCGAGGCCGACCTCCGGTTCCTGGCAGACAACCTCTTGGAGGGTAGGGGTACTCCGAGCCACGGCCTTGATGTGGCGGCATTGTACCTCGCCAACCAGCTACGAGCTGCGGGCTGGCATCCGCCTCCGGGGGGAGACTACTTCCAACCCTACGAGGTGGGCATCTTCGATCCTGCGGCGGCGGAGATTCGGATATCCCTCAACGGAATTGCTCTCGAAGAGGGCCAGTATGCGTTCATGGCCATGGGGCTCAGGCCTGATGAAACCCCGGTAGAATACGGTTTGGTGTTCGCGGGCCATGGAGTATCGGTTCCGGAAGAGGGAGCTGACGACTTCCAGGGCCTCGACGTGGACGGGAAGGCCGTGATCGCCCTCCACGGAGCGCCGTGGGAGCTGGACCCGGCCGTCATTCACGCGCCGGACCACGGAATCGGGAAGGCTGTTCAGGCCGGCGTGCGAGGTGCCCAGTTGCTTTTGTACGTGAGCGAGGAGTATTCCGCGGGGTTCGAAGGCACTCCGGGTGCCGAGGTTGACCTGATCAACGTCTATTCCCACTCGCCCCTGACCCAGCTCATCGAGAACGCCAGGACTTCGGCTTTCAGCACTCCGTTCTTGGCCATCGGATCGGACGTGTTCGACCAGGCGCTGGCGTCGGTGGCCGGAGGTACCTACGCCGAGTTCCAAAGCCGCTTGCGTGGGGGTGAGTCATTGAGCGGAGATCTGGCGGCCTCCATCTCGATCGAGATCGACACCGAGACTCCACGAGGAATCGCCAACAACGTCCTGGCCGTCCTTCCCGGCTCGGATCCGGTCCTCCGGGACGAGTGGATCATCCTGACGGCCCATTATGACCACCTGGGGGCTTACGAAGCACCGCCCGGGGAAGACGGGATCTTCAATGGCGCCGATGACAACGCCTCCGGCACCGCCGCCGTCCTCGAAGTGGCCCGACGCCTGGCTACCGCCGGACCCTTGGACCGGAGCGTCGCGGTAGCGTTCGTCAGCGGAGAAGAGATGGGCCTCATCGGCTCGGCGGTCTACGCGTGGCATCCCCCGGTTCCCATGGAACAGACCGTCCTCAACATCAACGTGGACATGGTCGGTCGATCGGACGGGACAGCCCAGGCGGTGATCCCGGGCAGCGAAGAGTTGTTCGCGAAAGCCGTCGAAATGGGTGAAAAGGTGGGGATGACGATCCACCCCGACCAACAGCCGACGTGGCGGCTGAGTTACTTCACCGACAGCTATCATTTCGCCAAAAACGACATACCGGCCATCTTCCTCTTTACCTCGCTTCACACGGATTATCATCAACCTAGCGACGAGATCGATAAGATCGAGTTCGAAGCGTACGGTCGGATCGTGGATGTGATCGGGGCCTTGGCGGAGTACTATGCGAAAGGGGGCACCCTACCGGCCTATGAGCGGCCGCCTTGGTTCCTGACCCCCTAGTAGACGGAGTCCAGGAAGGACCTAGGCTGACGGGGCTGGCAGGGGCGAAACCCTCGCCAATGGAAAGGGGCTAGAGTGCAGGTTCTCTCCTTCCTCCAGGTCGTCTTCCAAGAAGGAGCTTGGAAGCAGGTGTATGCCGAGGGTGGACGGATCACCTACAAAGCCAAGCAAGACCATGCCTCCGTGGAGATAGTACAACCCAACGATGACCATCGACTCCGTTTTCATGCCACGAAGGGCACTAAGGTGGTAATCTCCGGCAACAGTATTCATCTCCCGAGTTCTTTGCGGTGAGGCTAAACCATGCCCCCTACCTCCCTCCTCCAACGCCTGAAAGAGCGGAAGCTCGTGCAGTGGGCGCTGGCGTACCTCGCCGCGGCTGGGGCGGTGGCCATTTCACTCCCGGCCCAGAGAGGCTCCAAAACTAACCCTAGACCTGGACTCGCTTTGGGGAGGCCTTCAATAAGGGAGAGGAGGCCCTCTAAGACTGGTCTCGTTTCAGGGGGTCAGATCACCCGAGGCTTTCCAAACGAATGGGTCCGCGTCCAGACTACTCGAAACGGATGACAGTCAGCGGCTCAACCGTAGCCGCTCGCCGGCTGGGAAGGAGGATTGCCGCCAGGGTCACCATCCCGAGGACCGCCGCGGCTCCTAACAGGCTGAGAGGATCCACCGGATTCACGCCGAAGAGGTTGCTTCTCAGTACGAGCCCGATGGCGATGGCACCCGGTATCCCAAACGCCGTGCCTATGAGAATGAGACGCGAGCCCTGTCCGAGTACGAGGCGGAGGATGCGTCCGCCATCGGCTCCGAGGGCCATGCGGATTCCGATCTCCTGGCTCCTCCGGTTCACTGCGTGGGCGGACACCCCGTAAAGCCCCACACCAGCCAGGATCAACCCCAGAACCGAGAAGATACCCAGGGCCAGAGCCATCAGCTGGCGATTGTAGGTGGCGTCACGGAGTACATCCCCCAACGTGGTTTGAGGGAGGAGGAAGGTCTCAGGACTCAGGGTTCCGATCACCTGGCGCACCAGAGGTGCCACCAGCGCTGGATCCCCCTCCGTCTCGGCCAGCAGGATGACTTCTCCCCATCTACGCTGAGAAAAAGGAATGTAGAGATAGGGCTCCTGAGGTTCCTCCAGATAGTTGTACTTCCCGTCCTCTACCACTCCGACCACCAACACCGGGTCCGAATCCGGGTTGCCCAGCCGGACCGACCGTCCAACGGGGTCCTCCCCGGGCCAGATCCGTGCCGCCATGGTCTCGTTGACGAGCATAACGCGCTGGCCGTCGGCCCTGTCCCCATCATCGATGGCCCGGCCCCGAAGGAGAGCGATACCGAGGAGGTCGAAGTAGTCGGGACCCACCAGGTTGAACTTCACTGCAGCACCCGGTGGAACAGTGGAGCGGGGACTGTCGGTGGTGTGGACACTCAGTGCTGCCCCACCCCCGGAGGGGAAGAACGGTATGGTTCGGGACATCGTCGCGCGCCGCACACCAGGGAGAGCCTCGGTTT
>JBDHGR010000113.1:0-14420 GCA_039589815.1 Gemmatimonadota bacterium
CCGTGAGGTGGGGCTGGATTACCTCGCTGTGACGCAGGGGGCAGTCGATCCAGACGCCCCCGGCCAAGGAAGCTTTCTCCGGGGGGCTGCGGGAACCCAGGTTGAGTTTGGGCAATACCTCAGCGAGGATATCTTCGCCGCCCTGCAATGGAGGCCCCTGACGGGTGGGTCGAACCTGAGTCGGCTGGCCGCTCTCAGGCTCGAGGGGCGCCTTACGGACGATTGGACCCTGGAGGGATATCTGGAAGATCGGTTCCTCCGTACGTCTCTCTTCCTGTTGGCATTTGATGACCCAGAGTTCAAGTCGGACTTCTCCCTGGGGTTCTTCCTCTACAGGGAATGGGGGTATTGAGATGCAGCACATGAAGGTCTTCGTCATGATGGCAGGGCTCACGGCCCTCCTGGTGACGTTCGGTGGGTACTTTGGCGGTCAGAGCGGGGCCATTCTGGTCTTCTGCCTGGCTGCCGCCATGAACTTCGGAATGTATTGGTTCAGTGACAGGGTCGTGCTCAGGATGTACAAGGCCCGTGTCATCGGACCGGAGGAGGCCCCTGACCTCTACACCATGGTAGATCGCCTGAGGCAACGGGCCGAGCTGCCCATGCCGGTGGTGGCTGTCGCCCCTTCGGACCAACCCAACGCCTTCGCCACCGGTCGGAACCCGGAAAAGGCGGTGGTGTGTGTCACGGCGGGGATTCTGAGGGCTCTCCCTCCCAGGGAGCTGGAGGGGGTCATCGCCCATGAATTGGGTCACATAAAGCATCGGCATATGTTCACCGGGACCATGGCCGCCACCATGGCCGGAGCCGTGGGAATGTTGGCCACGATGGCCCGGTGGGGGGCCATCTTCGCCGGCGGTAGGGATTCCGACCGCAATCCCCTTGGCCTGATCATCATGTCTGTCGTGGCCCCCATCGCCGCCATGGTCATCCAGTTTGCCATCAGCCGACAGAACGAATTCCAGGCCGACGCCACCGGTGGGCGGATCGCCGGGGACCCCTTGGCTCTGGCCGGAGCCCTGGAGAACCTCGAGCGGTCGGCAAAACGCATCCCCATGCAGGTGAATCCAGCCGGTGCCCACCTGGCTATCGTTAATCCCCTGGCCTCCATTCGGGGCAGGGGGGTGATGAGCCTCTTTCGGACCCACCCCCCCACTGAAGAGAGGGTCGCCCGCCTTCGGGATCAGGCTGCGAGAGGGGACCATTAGAGCGAGAGGGGACCATTAGAGATGGGGAAGACCGTCGGAATCCTGGGTGGCATGGGACCCATGTCCACGGTGGATCTCATGCGGAAGGTGACGGAGAAAACCCCTGTAGAGCACGAGCGGGATCACCTGAGGATGCTCATCGACAGCCGGCCCCAGATTCCGGACCGGCCGGCAGCTCTTTTCGGAACCGGGCCTTCGCCGGTGCCCATGCTTCAGGAATCGGCCCGGCTGCTGGAGGCCTGGGGTGCCGACTTCATCGCCATCCCGTGCAACAGTGCCCATGGATTCTTGGCCGATGTCCAGGATGCGGTGGCGGTCGAGGTTCTCGATATGATCGGGATCGTGGGGCGGGAGGTGGCCCGGTCCTTCCCGGAGGGCGCTCCCATCGGACTTCTCTCGACCACGGCTGCCCAGGAACTGAGAATCTTCCACGACCACCTCGTCGACTTCACCCTGGTGGTTCCGGAACCTGAGATCCAGGAGGACCTGGTCGCCGGGGCCATCCTTCAGGTGAAGCTGGAAGACACAGCCGATGAACCCCGGGAGAAGCTCCTGGAGGTCATCCGATCCCTCGACCCGAAGCCCGAAGCCGTTATCGCCGGCTGCACCGAGGTTGAGCTGGCCTTCGAGGGAGCCGACGGGCCGGTCCCCATCTTCAGGCCCATGGATCTTCTGGCTGAAGAGATCGTCACACGGGCCTGGCGGGAAGCGTAGTTCTCTCAAACACGAGCCCGGTTTCGCCCGACCCCCCGCATTGAACCGGAGCCCTCCTCCGGGTTACTTTCCCAGGCTATGGCTCGCGAATCTCTCATTGTCCGTGGTGCCCGGGAGCACAACCTCCAGAACATCGACCTGGAGCTCCCCAGGGAGTCCCTGATCGTCATCACGGGGCTCTCCGGTTCCGGGAAATCGTCCCTGGCTTTTGACACCATCTACGCCGAGGGGCAGCGACGGTACGTGGAATCCCTTTCCGCCTACGCCCGTCAGTTCCTGGGGCTCATGGAGAAGCCGGACGTCGACGCCATCGAGGGCCTCTCCCCGGCCATCTCCATCGAACAGAAGACCGTCGGACGAAACCCGCGCTCCACGGTGGGGACCGTCACCGAGGTCTACGATTACCTGCGGCTACTCTGGGCCCGCGTGGGGATTCCTCACTGTCCCGAGTGCGGAGAGCCTGTCCTCCGGCAGTCTTCATCCCAGATCGTAACCCGACTCCCGGATATGGAGGAGGGAACCCGGATCGAGGTATACGCGCCCCTGGTACGGGGCCGAAAGGGCGAGTTCAAAGACCTCTTCGACCGGGCTCGAAAGGAGGGGTTCGTTCGGGTGAGGGTGGACGGAGAGACCCACGACCTGGCCGATCCGCCGGCTCTTAATCGATACGAAAACCACGACATCGCGGTGGTGGTGGACAGGTTGGTGGTCAGGGCCGAGGACCGGGATCGCCTGGCGGACTCGGTCGAGACCGGGTTGCGAACGGCGGGTGGATTGGTGGAGGTGGTGGAACAGAAAGGAAAGACTGGCCACTCTCACCTTTTCAGCGAGCGATACGCTTGTGCGAACTGCGAGATCAACCTCCCCGAGCTGGAGCCGCGCCAGTTCTCCTTCAACTCCCCTTATGGTGCGTGTGAGGAGTGCGGAGGTTTGGGCACCCGGAAGGAAGTGAATCCCGACCTTCTGGTCTCCGACCCGAGCCTCTCCATCCTGGAGGGCGTGATCCTCCCGTGGGGCGAGCCCTCGGGTCATGTCCGGAACTCCGTCCTCGCCGGCCTGGCCAAGGCCTACGAGTTCGATCCCAAAGACCCATGGGGTGCCATTCCCTCCGAAGCCCAGGAAGCGATCCTCCATGGGTCGGGGAAGATGAAGATCCGCTTCCCCTACCACTCCAAACGCTTCGAAGGCCACTACGAGGACGTTTGGGAGGGTGTCGTGGGGAACGTGGAACGCCGCTATCGGGAGACAAAATCGGAGGCGGTCCGGATCCAGCTGGACGACTACCTCTCCACGCTCTCATGCACGGCCTGTCATGGTTCTCGTTTGGGCCCCCAGTCCCTCGCTGTGACGGTGGGGGGGGAATCCCTGGGAGACGTGGTCAATCTCTCCATCGACCGGGCTCTCGAGTTCTTGAGGTCTCTTCCGGTGGAGGGGGAAAAGCTGCCAAAAGGGTTGAAGAAGGCTCCGGGCCCGAATCTCCCGGCAGAAATCGCCGGTCCGATCTTGAAGGAAGTTCGGGAACGGTTGGGATTCCTGATGAATGTGGGCCTGGAGTACCTGGCTCTCGGCCGGTCTGCGGACACCCTCTCCGGAGGGGAGGCCCAGAGGATCCGTCTCGCCACCCAGATCGGCAGCAGATTGGTGGGGGTCCTCTATATCCTGGATGAACCCTCGATCGGGCTTCACCAGCGGGACAACCACCGGCTCCTCGAGACGCTGAAACGACTGCGGGACCTGGGGAATACGGTCATCGTGGTGGAGCACGACGAAGACACGATCCGGGCGGCGGACTACATCGTCGACCTCGGACCGGGGGCAGGGCGGGCCGGGGGTGAGGTGGTGGCCCAGGGGAGTCTGGACCGAGTGATGGAAGAAGATCGGTCTCTCACCGGCCTCTATCTCCGGGGAGGGAAGGAGATCGAGGTCCCGGGCACACGAAGATCGGTGGATTCAGATCGTATCCTCACGGTCCGTGGAGCCAGGGAGCACAACCTGAAAGGGATCGACGTGCATTTTCCCCTGGGCACGTTCATCGCCGTTACCGGGGTGAGCGGCTCGGGAAAATCCACCCTCGTTACCGAGACCCTCTACCAGGCACTGGCTCGGCATTTCTACCGGGCGAGGGTGGTTCCCGGTCGGCACGATAGCGTGGATGGGCTCGAGCACCTGGACAAGGTCATCGAGGTAGATCAGTCGCCCATTGGCAGGACCCCGCGGTCGAACCCGGCCACGTATACAGGGCTTTTTACTCCTATCCGGGAGCTCTTTTCCTCCCTTCCCGAATCCCAGATGCGGGGGTATCTCCCCGGCCGATTCTCCTTCAACGTCAAGGGCGGACGGTGCGAGGCATGTCAGGGCGACGGCCTGGTGAAGATCGAGATGCACTTCCTGCCGGACGTGTACGTGCCGTGTGACGTATGTCGGGGGCGGCGGTACAACCGGGAAACCCTGGACGTCTACTACAAGGGTCGAAATGTTGCCGACGTCCTTGATATGACCGTGAATGAAGCCCTGGAGTTCTTCGACGCTGTTCCACGGATCCGGGTAAAGCTTCAAACCCTCCATGACGTAGGACTGGGGTACGTACACCTCGGGCAGTCGGCCACCACGCTCTCGGGAGGTGAGGCGCAGCGGGTGAAGCTGTCGGCAGAGCTCTCGAAGAGGGCCACCGGGAATACCTTCTACATCCTGGACGAGCCCACGACGGGGCTTCATTTCGAGGACATCCGCTTGCTGATGGATGTGCTGCATCGCCTGGTGGACCGGGGGAATACCGTGGTGGTGATCGAGCACAATCTCCACGTGGTCAAAACCGCGGATTGGGTCATCGATCTCGGGCCCGAAGGTGGGGATGCCGGGGGCCGGATCGTGGTGGAGGGAGCGCCGGAAGAGGTGGCAACGGCTGCCTCGTCCTATACGGGGGACCACCTGGCCCCCCTTCTTCACCGGAGTTCGTGATGAATCCGGCTCCCGGGGTGGCTGTTATGGGCGTGACTGGCGAGCGTATGGAGGCAAAGTCCACCTGGTGGACGCCAAGTTCCGGATGAAGATGTTCTTTGAAGATGCCGGGAAGATGAAGTTCGCCCGAGATATGATGATGCCGGGGTCAATCGAGGAGGAGATCAGGACCCTAATCCGGGCTGCCCTCTTTTAGTTTCTGGTCCCGGGTATTACTCATAATCTGTGGCCGGCCTCTTTGTGTCGAGGGGACCCGGGCCGAAACCGCCCCGGCGGAGGTGCCGTAGTGCCCGAAGCGGCCTCCGTCGGACTAAACCCAGGGAGAAGGGTCCATGATTAACCAAGAAGATCTTGAAAGTTACCTGATCCGAATGGATCTGGAATTCGAAGAGGTGGACGAAGGGATGTACCTCGTTCAACCTCGAAACGACGGGCCGCAGGTGGTGGTCCACCACTCTCCTCCTCTTCTGGTGGTCCGGTTGAAGGTCATGACCGTCCCCGACGGAAAAGACCTGGGCAAGTTGTTCGAAACCCTCCTGGTCTGGAACGCAACAGACGTAGTCCATGGCGCCTATGGAATCGAAGAGGGTGACCTGGTCCTGACCGACACTCTGGAGCTGGAATCGCTGGACTTCCCTGAGCTGCAGGCTTCCGTCGAGAGTATGCAGATGGCGGCCGCCAGCCACGTCGACCAAATCAAGGAACTGGCCGGCACCGGCCAGGGGGGCTGAGGCAATGGGAATCTTCCAGAAGCTGTCGACGCTTCTCAAATCGAATATCAACGATCTGATTGCCCGGGCCGAGAACCCGGAGAAGATGCTGAATCAGATCATCCTGGACATGCGGGATCAACTGGCCAAAGCCAAACGGGAAGTGGCGGCGGCCATCGCCGATGAACGAAAGCTCAGGGCCCAGCTTGACGACGAGGTCAAGCAGACCAGGGATTGGGAACACCGGGCCATGCTGGCCGTGAAAGAGGGCCGGGACGATCTGGCAAAACAGGCCCTGATCCGGCAGCAGGAACACGCCCAACGGGCCGCAGCCATCGAGCAGACCTGGTCCGCTCAGGCTCAGGAGACCGAGAAGCTCAAAGGGTCTCTTCGCCAGCTGAACGACAAGATCGAAGAAGCCAAGAGGAAGAGAAATCTCCTCATCGCCAAGCAGAAGCGGGCTCAAGCTCAGAAGCGGATCCACGAGACCATGTCGGGTCTCTCGGACACGTCGGCTTTCGAGGCCTTCAATCGGATGGCGGAGAAGATCGAAGAGTCGGAGCGCCGCAGCCTGGCCCAGGCCGAGGTGACCGAAGCTCTTTCCGGTGACACCCTGGAGCAGGACTTCCTGCGCCTGGAAGCGGGCGGCGGGGACGCCGATGTGGATGACCGGCTCCTGGCCCTGAAACATGAGATGGGTCTCATCGCCGCTCCAGAAGCGGAGAAACCCAAGGCCCTTACGGCAGGGGAAGAGGATGAAGAGGTGGAGGACGACGGGGTGGACGCGGAAGCAGCCGAGAAGGTGGAGGAACCACCGGTGGCCGACGCCGTCCTCCTGGAGGAGTTCGAACAGTTGGAGAAGAGGGAAGTCGAGGAGTAGACAGGTTCTCCCTGACTGGGTGATCAGGGGCGGCCCGCCGGTTTCGGTGGTCCGCCCCTCTCAATAGACGGTTCATTCACCTCAACCAGAGGAATCTGACGCCATGAGCATTGTCTACCTCAACGGCGAGTACATTCCCAAAGAGAACGCGTTTGTCTCGGTGGATGATCGGGGGTTCCTGTTCGGGGACGGGATTTATGAGGTGACCTCCCTCTACGGGGGGGAGATGTTTCGCTGGGATCGACACCTGGCCCGGATGCGGAGAGGTCTGGCTGCCCTCAGGATCGACTACGAACCGTCAGCCCTTGAGGAGGTCCACGACCGACTGGTTTCGGATAATGGCCTCACATCGGCCCAGGTCTCCTACGTCTACGCACAGATCACACGGGGGGTGGCCAAGAGGGGTCACAAGTTCCCAGCCGACCCACCCCCGCCCACCGTATACCTTTTCGCCGGAGAATACCTGCGGCCGCCGAGGGAAACCTGGGAAAAGGGATTCCGGTCCGTCACGGTCCATGACCAGAGATGGGCTCGACGCGACCTCAAAACGATCCAGCTGTTGGCCAATGTCCTGGGGGCTCAGGCTGGGGTCGACCAGGGGGTGGACGAGATCATCTTTGTGAACGAGGGTATGGCCGTCGAGGGATCCCACAACAACGTCTTCATGGTTTTCGGGGACACGGTGGTGACCCATCCTCTCTCCAATCAGATCTTACCGGGCATTACCCGGGAAGTAGTCATCGAGCTATCGGAGGGCTTGGGTTTTGAGGTTCAGGAACGACCGGTCCCGGTGGCCGAGATGTTCGAGGCCGACGAGATTTTCCACTCGGGCACACTTTCCGAAGTGAAACCCTGCATCGAGGTGGACGGTCGCCTCATAGGCGGGGGGAAGGCCGGACCGGTGACGCGGGCCCTCTTCGATGCCTTCCTGGACGTGACGGGGAGTGGCGACTGACCGAGGCCCTCGGGCGCCTCAGCGTCTCCGTCTGATCTCGTCGGGAGGACCACCCCTGAAGGTCCATAACGGGTCTCTGCCGTCTGCTGTCCGGCTCACCGTGAAGTAGGCGGGGGCCCCCACACTGATCTGGATTCCGTCATCGCTCCGGTCCAGGGCACGGTCCCTGGGGTGGATGTAGAGTCCGTCCAGAGAAAGCGTGTCTCTGGCTTCCACCTCCGCCAAGTCACCGATCTCGGCGAACGTCCCATCCTCCTCGAGGAGGGGTTTTTCGTAGTTGATGAGGAGGTCGGCTTGGAAGGGTGGAAGGTCCGGGACCACCACCGTACCTCCTGTGATGATGAGATCTCCGATCCGCCGCCCATTGGAAGGTAGGGCCTGATACGCGTCGGTACCCGTTCCCTGGTAGCTCCCGGTAGCGATGGCGTCCAAAGCGGCGAGGAGCGCCACGAAGTTGACCTTCCTGAGGTACTGCTTCTGGGGGTCATCCTCCCATCCACCCGACTCCACCAGAATCGTGCTGGTCCCCCACTGGGTGATGAGATCTCCGAAAGCCCTGGGGTTAAACGTGTCGTCATACCGGGCGATGTGATCGCCGACCAGGGGCTGCATTCTTCCGATCATCACCCCCATGACTTCCATGGCCCTGAGGCGGACATCGTTGATGGCCCTGCTGTGATCAAAGGGGGGTGAGAGAAGGGCAATGGCCACGCCCCGATCGGTGCGGCCGACTCGTGTTCCGATGCCCTGGTCGTGAAGGTTGAAGCCGACCACCGGTTCCACGTTGTCCCGAACAGCCTTCAGGATTCGCCCCTCCGGTGTGGCGAGGGCCCGGGCGTCCCGGTTGATGTCGATCCCTTGTGCATTCCTTCTCTGGAACCGGTGGGCTCCGTCGGGATTCAGCATCGGAAGGGTGTGGACCGTGAGACCATTCAGTATCCCGCGAACCACCCGGTGGTTCGGTTTCTCGTTCACGAGGGAATAGAGGTCGGCAAGCGCCATGGTGGCTGTGCTCTCGTCGCCATGCATCTGTGACCAGAGAAGGACCGACACGGGCCCGCGGCCGAAAGAGATCGTTCGGATCGGCCTGCCCTCGGCGCTCTCCCCGACGACGTTTACCCGGAGACGGTCTGAGCCTTCAACCACCGGCCGCACCACTCGCCAGTACCTGTCCTGGTCGAAGCGGCGATCCTCCAGGTCCCGGATCCTCACATCGTCATGGAGGTCGGCGAAGGCCCCGGGAGGCCCCGGTGTCCGAGAGGCCGGAGTGTCTGGTTGGACTGTGGTGCATGCCACGGCGATCATACCCGCCAACGCTGCCGCCGGCATCCAGGAAGCTGGTGCGTTCATATCGGTTCTCTCAGTTCCGCCCCATTGCCCTAATAGACAAGGTATTCTTCTCTCAGTTGTCGGAACGCATCAAGGGCATCGTCCCACCCCACCCTGAGGCTCTCCAGCGGGTCCCCCCTTTCCAGACCTTCCCTCAAACGGTCGTTCCCGGCCAGCCTGTCGAAATGCCCCTGCCGCCACTCCCAGAGGTCCCCCGACATCCGGCGTGTCTCCCTCAGAAGGGCAAGGGCTGTGAGGGTCGGATCGTAGGCCGGGCCGGTCGATCTCAGGCGGACGCCCTCGATCTCCTGCAGGGAGAATTTTCCGTCCCCCGGGCTCTCCGGGGTGAAGCTGAAGGGTTGGACTTCCAGGTCGTCCAACTCGTAACCGGCCATGGCGGCCGCCAGGGAATCCTGATCGAGCCAGGGCGCACCTACGATCTGGAAGGCAATGTCGGTGCCCCGTCCCACGGAGATGTTCGTGCCTTCGAACAGGCAGGTTCCGGGGTAATGGAGTGCGCTTTCCACGGAAGGCATGTTCGGCGAGGGCGGGATCCAGGGAAGGTTCGTCTCCCTGAAAGACATTTCCCGTTTCCATCCATCCACCGGGACCACCCGCAGGTCCACCTGGATCCCGAACTCCCCCACATAGAGCCGGGCGAGCTCACCGGGGGTCATTCCATGGCGCATGGGAACGGGAAAGAGACCCACGAAGGAGCTGAAAGCTGGGTCGAGAACGTTGCCCTGAACCGCGTCTCCGCCTATGGGATTGGGTCGGTCCAACACGAAGAAGGGCATTCCGGACTCCCCGGCCGCTTCCATGGCCCGAGCCATGGTGGAGGGGTACGTGTAGTACCGAGCACCGATATCCTGGATGTCGAACAGAAGGGCGTCCAAACCCTCCAACATGGCTGGAGTTGGCTTTCGGGTTTCCCCGTACAGGGAGTGGATGGGGAGTCCGGTGCTCTCGTCTCTCTGACTCTCGATATCCACCCCACCCTCGGCTTCACCACGGATGCCGTGTTCGGGGGAAAAGAGCGCCACCAGCTCGATCTCGGCAGCGTCGACCATCCGATCGATCCCGTGGACTCCTCTGCTGTCGATTCCTGTGTGGTTCGTGATGAGGCCCACCCGGAGACCCTCCACCAGATGGATCGAGTCGGACAGGAGGACATCGAGACCCGGGCGAACGGGCGCTTGGATGGGGTGTAGGACGGGAGGGTCAGGTGTGATGGACTCCTGCCCGGAGGAGGAGCTCCCGCTCGGTCCACATGCCAAGAGGGCAAAAAGGGAAACCCCTAGAATGGAGGATTGTGGCCTTCTTNCCCGGTCTTCGTTGAAGAAGGTGGAACGGGTCCTTCCCGGCCTTTGGCAAGTTCGGTGCCCCCTTTTCCTTCGTCAACGCGCCCCCCTATTCAGACACCCGTCAGCCGAAAGGGCTGAGCCGAAATGAAGGTTCCCTCGACATCTGCTCCACACGGTCCAAGCGCTGGAGTCGCACTCTTCCTGAGCCTTTTCACCGCCTGTTCCACCGGTGGTGGGGGTGGGCAGAACCCGGTGCCGGTCCTTCCGGCCCCGGACACCACGGTCACCCAGGCCGTCGACACGCTCCTACCGGTCCAGGTCCCGGCCCAAGTACCGGTCCAAGTCGATACCGCACCCCCGGAACCTCAACCGGTTTTTGAGTCCTGGGCGGATTCGGTCCTCTCCACGCTCAGTCTCGAGGAGAAAGCCGGGCAGCTTCTCATGCCCTGGGTCCTTGGCGACTTTGCGCCTGAAGGTTCTACGAGCCAGCAGCGGATCACACAGATGGTAGAGGAGGTCGGGGTGGGTGGGGTCATCGTATCGGTCGGATCCCCGACCGAGGTTGCCGTGAAGATGAACGAGCTTCAGGGCCAGGCCGATATCCCACTCCTTGTCGCGGCCGACCTGGAACGGGGAGCCGGTTTTCGGTTCGATGGTGCGGTTTACCTTCCGGGACCCATCGACCTGGGTGGCGCCACGGAGTTTCCTTCCATGATGGCGGTGGGGGCCACCGGGGACGCCGATCTTGCCCGGGAGGTCGGGCGTGTGACGGGGTCCGAGGCTCGGGCCCTGGGCGTTCACATACCCTTTGCGCCGGTCCTCGATGTGAACAACAATCCCGACAACCCCATCATCAACATTCGGTCGTTCGGGGAAGATCCGGGGGTGGTGTCACGTCTTGGAATAGCGTTCACCCTTGGTGTCCAGGATGCTGGCGGGATCGCCACCGGGAAGCACTTCCCCGGACACGGAGACACCGAGACCGATTCCCATCTCGAGCTCCCGGTCATCAGCGTTGACCGCGAACGCTTGGACAGTGTGGAGCTTGCGCCGTTCCAGGCGGCCATCGATGGCGGCATTGGCGGCATCATGACGGCTCATCTCTACATCCCGGCCCTTACCGGGGATGACCGTGTTCCCACCACGCTTTCGCATGAGGTCCTCACAGGCCTCCTTCGAGAGGACATGGGCTTCGATGGACTGATCTTCACCGATGCCATGGACATGTATGCCATCGACAGGGGGTACCGGCGCCAGGAAGCGGCGGTTCGGGCGATAGAGGCTGGAGCTGACGTGATCCTCATGCCCCCGAACCCTGCTGCGGCCCTGGAGGGTATCGTGTCGGCCGTGGAAGAGGGGCGGCTGCCAGCGGAGCGACTGGACTAGAACAGGTTTCACGAAAGGTAGGGATCCCCGAGCACGAAGAGGTGGCTCAGGAGGTGGCGAACAGATCCATCACCCTCCTGAAGAACGATAGGGATCTCCTGCCCCTTTTGGGAACCCGGAGCGCCAGGGTGCTTTCCGTGACCTACCGAGGGTCCACCGATCTCATGGCCGGGCGGGTGGTGAATGCCCGTCTACGGTCCCGGTACCCTCGCCTGGCCACCGGGGAGACGAACCGTGACTCGCCGGCGGAGGTGTATGAAGCGCTGCTCCAGAGGGCCCGGAGGTCGAATCTGGTCGTGGTGTCCCTGTTCGTGACCATCGTGTCCTACTCCGGCAACGTGGCGATCCCGGAGGAGACGTCCGAGTTCATTCAAGCGCTGGCCGAGGAAGGGATACCGCATGTCGTGATGTCCTTCGGGAACCCTTACCTCCTGGCTGAGTTTCCGGATGCCCAGGCGTACCTTCTGGCCTGGAGCGGGGCTGAGGTGAGTCAACGAGCGGCGGCCCGGGCCCTTTTCGGCGAAATCGAGATCCAGGGGAGGACACCCACCGGGATTCCTCCCTTTTTCGAGATAGGGGATGGCATTCATGTTCCGATCAGGGAAGGCGGGCGTGACTTTTAAGCCGAGAACCGCGGGGTTCCGGGGAGTCCCGCCGGCAGGGGCTCTCCTTCTCTCATGGTTCATCGCCGGATGTGGAGGCGTTACGCCGTCGGGACCCCCGTCCGCCCCGCACGCTCTCCTCGCGGCGCCTGATGCGGATGGGGAGAGGTGGGTGGAGGAGACGCTCTCCTCTCTCAGTCTCCGGGAAGCCATCGGCCAGCTGATCATACCCTGGATGTCCGGAGCCTATACCTCCACCACCGGTACCGAATTCCAGGAATTCGCCCGGTATGTCGAGGAAGCAGGGATCGGTGGGGTTGTCATCTCCATTGGGCTCCCCCACACCTACGGCGCAAAGCTGAATGCCCTCCAGGCCGTAGCTCGGGTCCCCCTCCTGGTGTCGTCGGACTTCGAGAACGGTGGGCCCGGCATGCGCATCAACCACAGCTATGCCCTTCCCACCCTTCTGCCCCAGGGGGGTGGGACCTCTTTCCCACCAACCATGGCATTCGGTGCCATAGGCGAAGACCGATTCGCCTGGGAGTACGGTCGGGTGACGGCCGTGGAAGCCAGGGCGGTGGGCGTCCACCTGAATTTCGCCCCCGTTCTGGACGTAAACTCCAATCCATTGAACCCCATCATCAACACCCGGTCGTTCGGGGAGGACCCGGAAGCCGTAGCGGGCCTTGGGGCGGCCTACCTGGCAGGTGCCGAGGAAGGCGGCCTGCTGACCACGGCGAAGCACTTTCCGGGGCACGGTGACACCAAGACGGACTCCCACGTGGAGCTGCCTATCGTGGATGCCGACCGGGAACGCCTGGAAGCCCTGGAATTGATCCCGTTCCGTAGGGCAGTTGCCGAAGGCGTGGATGCCGTCATGACGGCACACGTTGCAGTTCCAGGCGTTCTGGGGCCTGATGGCCCCCCCGCTACCCTCTCCCCCTTCTTCCTTACGGAGCTTCTCCGGGAGGACATGGCGTTCGATGGCCTTCTCCTCACGGATGCCCTTCGCATGCGGGCCATCTCGGACGGATACGGCGTCGGTGAGGCAGCGGTCCTGGCTGTGGAGGCGGGAGCCGACGTGATCCTTGCGCCGGCCGACGTCTGGGTGACCCTCGACGCCCTGGAAGAAGCGGTGTTTTCGGGCCGAATCTCCCGGGAGCGGCTGGATTCATCTGTAAGACGAATCCTGGAGATGAAGGCGAGGGTGGGCCTCCACCGGAACAGGTACGTGAACCTGGACCGGATCGGGCAAGTGGTGGCTTCCAGTGAACACCTGGCTCTGGCCGACTCGGCTGCCACGCGGTCTGTGACCCTTCCCAGGGATCGTGATGACCTGATCCCGGCCGACCCGAGCCACTACTCCAATGTCCTTCATGTCGTGTATGCCCGGGGTGAGGATCTCACGGCTGGCCGGGCCCTCAGCTCGGCCTTGGGCGCCTACTTCAGAGGCCTCACAACCAGGCGACTGACTCCCGAGAGCCCTGCCGCCATGTACCGGGACCTGGCCTGGGCCAGGGGCGGATCGGACCTCGTCGTCGTCAGTGCGTTCGTTCCACCCCGGGCCGGTGCAGGGGAGGTGGCGGTTCCGGAACCCTTGGCCCGTTTCGTGGAGGAAAGCTCTGAGGGCAGACCCACCATCGTCCTCTCGCTGGGGAATCCCTATCTCCTCTCCTCCTTTCCAGAGGTCGGGACCTATCTCCTGGCCTGGGGTCCCCACGAAGTGTCCCAACGGGCCGCCGCCCGGGCCCTGGTGGGGGAATCGGCAATCTCCGGGCGCCTTCCCATCTCCCTCCCCCCCTTTCACCGAATCGGTGAGGGACTGGCAAGGGCTCGGGTCCCGGAGGTCCAGAGGTTGGGCGCGGCTTCGGAGCAGGAGCTGGAGATCGGCCTCTCGAGAAGACCGCAGGGTGGAGCCCTTTCTGGAGGATCTGGGGAGGGGGGCCGGGACCCGGTGGTCTCACCTCTCGAGGTGGATCCGGCCGATGTAGGTTTGGACCCAGAGGCGTTGGAGGCTCTGGATTCCCTCATCCTGGCGGCTCTCGCGGACTCGGCATCTCCTGGGGCCGCACTGGCCGTGGGGCGAAAGGGCAGGCTGGTCCGGCTCCGGGGCTACGGCCACCTGGACTGGGGAGAGAATGCCCCACTTGCCAAGCCGTCATCTCTCTGGGACATGGCCTCTGTAACAAAGGTGTCGGCCACGACGTCGGCGGCCATGGTTCTGGCGGAGGCTGGGAGGTTGGATCTGGATGCCGAGGTGGTCAGGTACCTTCCCTGGTGGAGTTCGGGGGATCCGGAAAAAGAAAACGTCACCGTCCGGCATCTGTTGCTGCACAGGGCCGGTCTGCCGCCCTTTCGGAGGTTCTTCCTGGAG
>JBDHGR010000114.1:0-10070 GCA_039589815.1 Gemmatimonadota bacterium
CCGTGCTACCTGGCGATCGTCTACGGAGGGCGACCCGGGGACTTCAGGATGAGCGAATCTCTCATCAACCGGCTGGCGGCGTTCAACGATCCACGGCTCCCCATCTACGCGGAGCCAGCGTCTTCGGACGGCCAGTATCGGGGCCTGAGAAACGGCCTCCTGCCCGGGGATTACGCACCCGCGACGACCTCGAACGACTACTCCCAGATCGGGACCCACTTCCTCACGTCCACCACGTCGTCGAACCTCCTGTCGTACGCCGAGATGCTGTTCCTCGGCGCGGAGGCCGCGGAACGGGGCTGGAACGTCGGTGGCCCAGCGGCCACACTCTATGAAGACGGAATCACAGCGGCGATGGAAGAGCTCGGTATCCGAGCGTCGGACATTGCCACGTATCTGGGCCAGGAGTCCGTCGGCTACACGACCGGAACCTACCAGGGTCTGGATGCAATCCACGTGCAGAAATGGATCTCTCTCTTCCTCGCGGGTCCGGAAGCCTTCTCGGACCTGCGCCGGATTGGTTGGGACTTCACGACGAATCCGGGCACAACTGGTGCGAACCTGGTCCCGGCGGAGAATTCCGCCATCGGCCAGCAGTTCCCCTCAGGTCTCACCTATCCGGAGGATGAGATCCTGCTCAACCCGGCAAACTATCCGGGAGACCGGCAGGTCACCGACCCTGTCTGGTGGATGGGTGGATGAACTGGTCATACGACGCTAGATAGGGAAGAGCGGTGGCGCGATCCCGCGCCGCCGCGTCTTTCCGTTCCCAGGTAGGAGGTCCGATGGGCGTATTGAAGGTGCCTTGGCTGGCACTAATCCTTCCCTTGTCGGTCGCGGCAGTGGCTTCGTGTGCGTCAGCCGGAGCGCCGTCCTCACGGTTGGGCGACCCGGACGTGATCACGCGGGAGGAGATCGAGGAGAGTACCGCGGCGACGGCCTACGACCTCGTGCTGAATCTTCGGTCGCAATGGCTGCGAACGCGAGGGATCTCCACCCTGGCGCAGGCCGCCGGCGCAGAGGACATCGTCGTCTACATGGACAACGCCCGCCTCGGATCCAGGGATGCCATGCGGCGGGTCCCGCTCGGTGCCGTGCAGTACCTTCAGTTTTTCTCCGCTCGCGAGGCGACTCATCGTTGGGGCGCGGGGCACCTCCATGGCGCAATCCTGATCTCTACCCAGCGCCGTTGAGCGGACTCTCGATTCGAGCCCCGCCCGACTCATCGTTGGAAGGCCCCGCCCAAGGCGTCCGGATTGGTGTTGGTGCATGGCTCGGATCGTCCCCAGCCAGTTCCCTGGACCGCAGGGTCCCAAGCCCCTGAAGACGTCGGGATAGGGTCGTGTGATCGGGGATCGGGAGACCCAGACCAAGGAGCTCAACGAGGGACCGGAGAAACCCCTCGGTCTGACGGAGCGGGAGGCGGAAGACCATGCGCATCGTCAGTGCAGCCTCGGTGGCCAGGTCCGACATTTGGGGCTCTTTCCCCCTTTTCTTGTCCACGGGAACCACGTCTTGAGGCATCTTCCGGGCCATCCTGAGCGCTTCCTGGTCCTGAACTGCCCTGCTCCTGAAACCGTCAGGCAATTCCCCCCGTACGTGTACACATGGATATCTTCACGGTTTATGAAAAATAAGAGGGGCACATGGCGCGAAGCGTGTTCTTGGGCGAGTTCGAGCAGGTCACTCTGTTGGCGGTGGCCCGCCTCAGGGAGGGGGCCTACGGGGTGGCCATCCGCCAGGAGATCGAGGACCGGTCCGACCGGCCCGTGGCGATTGGCTCAGTATACCAAGCGCTGGATCGTATGGAGCGAAAGGGTTTCATCCGCTCCAACGTGGGAGAGCCTACGCCCGAGCGGGGGGGGCGAGCCAAGCGGTTTTACGGGCTGACCCCATCCGGGCGTCAAGCTCTGCTGGCGGCCCGGAATACACTGGATCGGTTCTGGGAAGGCCTGGACTTGGACCCGGAGGTGTTCGTTTGACCCCCTTCGGGCACCGCCTCGAACGGACTGCGGTTCCGCCGCGACTGGCCCGCTGGATTCTGTCGGTCACCCTCCCCGGTCGTTATCGCGACAATCAACTCGGCGACCTGGTCGAGGAGTTCAGAGCCCTCGTGGAGACCCGTGGCGTAAGTGGGGCACGCCGGTGGTTTTGGCGCCAGACTCTGGCATCCACGAAATCCAATCTGATCCTCAGCTTGCGAGATCGGCCCAGGAGTACAAAGGAAGGCACCGCTAGGATGGGGACCGTCTGGCAAGACATCCGCTACGGTGTACGGGGCGTCAGGAAGAACCCGGGCTCCGCTGCCATCTGCGCATTCACGTTGGCGCTGGCCATCGGAGTGAACACAGCCATTTTCAGCCTTGTAAGCATCGTGGCCTTCGCGGACCTTCCCATGCAGGACCCGGATCGGCTGGCTTTTGTCTGGATGACGGACATGAGCACCGCGCAGTCGCGGACCTCCGTGAGCCATCAGGATCTGGTGGACCTTCAGGAGAACAGCAGTTTCGAGAGCCTGGCCGGGCTCACCCTCGGAACAGCCATCCTCAGTGTCGACGGGGATCCGGACCGCGTGGAGACGGGACGGGTCACGGACAATTTCTGGGAGACCTGGAGGGTCCCCTTGGTGCTCGGGAGAGGGTTTCTCCCGGGCGAGGATCGGCCGGGTGCGGATCCCGTGGTCATCCTTGCCCACGGTTTCTGGCAAGAGAGATATGCTGGTAACCCGGATGTGTTGGGGGAATCCCTCCGGGTGAACGGACGGGGGCACACGGTGGTGGGGGTGGTTTCACCCAAGATGGAGTTCGGCAACCTGGGCCGAACGTCGATCTGGCTGACGACGGGCGAGCCTCAGGCGGGCGGAGACCGTGGTGCCAGACAGTTCCTGGTTTCCGGCCGCTTACAGCCGGGTGTGACCGTCCAACAAGCCAACGAAGAGATGGCGGCCATTGGGGCTCGCCTCTCCCAACAATACCCGGAGACCAACGCGGGCTTCGGCGTCCATGTCCAGGACACCCGCTCTTCCCTGATGAGTGAAGAGCTCCCGACCATCTTCCTTCTCATGATCCTGTCCGTGGGGTTCGTGCTTCTGATCGCATGCGCTAACGTGGCCAACATGCTTTTCGCTCGGTCCACAAGCCGGATGCGGGAGTTTGCCGTGAGGTCGGCCCTCGGGGCCGGCAAGCGGAGGATCGTCCGCCAGCTCCTCACCGAGAGCCTCCTGGTTTCGGTGGCCGCAGGCCTGATGGGCCTCTGCTTCGCACACGGTGTCCTAAGCCTGATGGTTTTCATCACCCGCGGGCGGGAAGCACTGTTCACCATGGCAACCCTCGACAGAGAAGTGTTGATCTTCACCCTAATCGTGACGATGGCCGCGCCCGTCGTGTTTGGGCTTCTGCCTGCTCTGCGGGCAAGCCGCGCCGACGTAAGCTCCAGTCTCAAAGAGGGCGGCGCACGCAGCGGCGGCGGCAGACGGGGAAGCCGGATCCGCGGAACTCTGGTCGTATCGCAGATCTCGTTGGCGCTCATGCTCATGATCTTGGCGGGGGTTGCCGCGCGGACCGTAATGACGATCGGGGAGCTCGATCCCGGGTTCGACGGCACCAATGTTCTGTCGATGGTCGTGGAACTGCCGGAGGGTGACTACGCAGATGATGAAAGCGTGCGGAAGTTCTTCGGCGAGCTCCTTACGACCGCTTCCGCCATTCCTGACGCAGAGGGCATTGGCCTTGTGAACTCCCGGCCCGGTCTTTCTGCCGAGCAGCGGTTCGAGATCGAGGGTCGGGCGGTGGTCGACAGTCGGGACCAGCCTCGGGCAGCCAGGACTGTGGTTAGTCCCGACTATATGGACGTCATGCGGATTCCCCTCTTCCAGGGAAGGGGCTTTTCCTCTCAGGATACGGAGGAAACCCTGAGGGTGGCCCTCGTCAACCAGGCGGCCACGGACAAGTTCTGGCCGGGAGAGGACCCCATCGGCCAACGCATCCGTCTCGGATCAGACCCCGAGCCATGGCTCCAGGTCGTGGGTGTGGCCGGGGGCACGGAATTCTCCTCTACGGGCCGCTCGCTGGAGCATGTACCTCAGATCTATGTGCCGGTGGCCCAGCATCCTCGCAGAAGCATGACTCTAATGGTTCGGACCCGCACTGAGCCCACCTTGGCCGTGACCGCCTCCCGAGCCGCGGTCTGGTCGGTGGATCCCGACCAACCGGTGGATGATGTACGGACTATGGAGCAGTATGCGTACGATGTCAGGTCCAATGACTTCGCCTTGTTGACTCTGTTCGGGGCCTTCGCGCTCTTTGCCCTGGCCATGGCAGCCATGGGCATCTACGGCGTGATGTCCTACATGGTGTCGGAGCGCAGGGCCGAGATCAGCCTCCGCATGGCCCTTGGCGCGGAGCGATGGGATGTACTGGGCATGATTCTCCGCAGGGGTGGGATCCTCTTGGCCTTCGGCACCGGGATCGGAGTGGTGGGCGCGCTTTTGCTGAGCCGGCTACTGGCCAGCCTGGTCGTGGGTGTGAGCGAGCGTGACCCGATTACCTTCGTCGGGGTCCCTTTCTTCCTCGTTCTCGTGGCCCTGGTCGCCAACTACGTCCCGGCATTCAGAGCGACGAAGGTGGATCCGATGCAGGCTATGCGAACCGAGTAGCGGGACCCCGCCTGACGCGAGGAGATTCCGGGCCCGGGCCCAAGGGGTCACAAACGGTACTCTGTAATCGTTCCTGACTATGAATCGCAGGATACCAAGAAATGGCCGAAGGGGAGTCCCGAATGCTTCGAGTGACAATGATCGCCGTCTTCTCCACGCTCTTGGCCGTGGGTGCGACAGGGTGTGGGAATCCGACCTCCCCTGATCTCCTCCCCAATGTGGCTCTCCTACCAACCCCACGTGAGGTCTCCCTCAACTATGGTGATACCGTCGTCCTGGAGGAAAGCGTGCTTCGCCTCAGCTTCGGCGAAGTCCTGGAGGACTCCCGGTGTCCCCTGGATGTGACCTGCGTTTGGGCAGGAAACGGCAGGGTGGCCATCGGCATCGCCGCAGGGATGGGCCCCACTCACTCTCTCATCCTCAATACCGGCTTGGAGCCCCGTTCCGTGGTCTGGAGCGGGATCCGGATTTCCCTGCTGAGCCTGTCGCCATCTCCGTACGAGGGAACCGTCATCGCAGCGGAGGATTACGCTGTGAGGCTCAAGTTGGAGCCTCTGGGTTAGGGGCCAGACACCTCCCGGGACCCGCCTGGAACCCCGACCCCCCCGTAACCGCACGTACATCGTCGCACCGCCTACGCTGCACTATTCTTCCCATCACTAGGTTCGGAGTCCGAGTGCCTCCGGTAGCAAACCTTTAAGCGGCCCCGACCGTCTGATGGGTGACTCTCGGTGCCCCCTCCGATCTTTGAACCGCCCCCGGTTCATCGGAGATTGGTTTCCTTGAGTCGTGTCTCTTCGGTTTGTCCGTCCTGACGCTGGTAAAACAACTCCTCATACTCCGCTGGGGAAGATAGAAGAGTGGACGTCCTACGCCTATCTGATGGTCGTCCTTTACGCCACCCTCCTCTATCTCCTGAGTGCCATGCTCTTCCCAGGCAAGGAACACGACGGGATTGATTTTGAAGAGAGGTTCTTCGCCACACGCAGGTGGTACTTCGACCTTCTCCTCCTCTTCCTTGTGATCGACCTCCAAGACGGCCTGTTGAAAGGAACAGCACATTTTTGGGATCTTGGCGTTCTCGGCCCCAGGTACTTGATCGTTAACGCAATCTTTGCGGCTGCTTTTGTAGGCGGCTTGGTAACCGCCCATTGACGGTACCATGCGGCCCTCGCATGGGTCTACCTGATGGCCCAAATGGAGTGGATCTTCGAGAGGTTCTTCCAGATTGCCTGACCTTCACCTTCCCGTAGTCGGGCGTGGGTGGCCACCGCCATGAAAACCAACTGAGACACTTACTCAGGCACCTCCCAGGGTCATCGGTGAACTCCCGGCCTTGGGAACCCACCGCGAAGGATCCGGCATAACCAACGAGATCGGCAACAAGGACACGTGGCCCCTGGAGACGGGCTACCTGTGCCACTTCCCTGGACACCCTTTCGAAACCGATCTGGAAAATGAGACAACCACGAAGGACATCAGTATTGTCTAACGGGCGATCAGATTCGAGACCCTCACCTGATCCGGAGCGGAACATGCAAAACAGTGCTACAGGATGGGTTTGGAATCGACGGGCGCGGGGAGCGGTGTTTGCTGTGTTGGTTCTGGCCGCTGCTGCCTGCGGGACTCCACCGTCATCCGCTCCGTCAGTGACCCGCGTCATGGTGGGTGACACCCTCGTGATCACCACCGATCCAGGGCCAGGTTCCGGGCCCTCCCTCTTCACCGTGGAGCTTGACCTCACCATAGGAGAGGCAGACGGACCGGAGGAATCGGTGCTCTACCAAGCCTCCTCGGTATCGGCTGATGAGGAGGGGAGGATCTACATCTCGGACCAACAGGACGGGGAGGTCCGGATCTTCGACGCTCATGGGCAGTTCCTGCGGCGTTTCGGCCGGCGGGGCGACGGCCCCGGTGAGTTCAACAGCAGCTCCTGGGGCTGGTTCCAGGTTCGCCCGGTGGCGGGCCGGAGGCTCACCGTGGAGGATCTCCCGCGGCTCCGCATCTTCGATGACCAGGGAGTCTACCTGTCGAGCTTTGATGTGCTCTCTGTCATGGTCCAAGGCGAACGGCGGTATGCCTCACCCCGGGGGATCATCTGGCTTCCGGAGCGGGAGACCATTGTGGCTGGCTGGTCACCCGACCTTCCGGACGGCACGGATGGGGAATCCCTGGTTCTCCTGAACGACTCTCTCACCGTTCTCCGCGAGCTCCCGATCAGGGAAGTGACGGGCGGTTCCTACGAAGGAGAAGGATGGGGCCTCTCCCTTCCCCACGGCCCCGACTACGAATGGGCCGTGGCAGGAGATCGAGTGATCGCTTGGGGGGTGTCGGATGAGTACCGCATCGACCTGTTTGACCTGGAAACGGACAGTTGGACGAGGGTGGTCCTCCTCCTCCCAACCGATCCCGTGACGAATGACGACATCCGGTCCTTCAAGGAGAAGTTCCTGAGTCGGAGTTGGGTCCAGGGCCAGGAGGAGGTCTGGGAGCCCCGGCTGAACCGGGCCGTATACCCTGAGGTGAAGCCCTACTTCGCCGACCTTTTGGGCGATGACGAGGGACGGATCTGGGTGCAGCGCTACTCGCCGCGGTTGGGGGCGAGGGGTGAGGAACTGGTCCGCTACGACCTCTTCGACGGGGAGGGGCAGTGGCTGGGAATCGTGGACAGTCCCGTAGCCTTCGAGTACATCTGGGATGGGTATGGCTACCGGTTGGACTACGAGGGATTTCCGAAGGCCGAGCGGTACCGGATCACGAAAGCCGGTTCATCCGAGGTCCGCTGAGGGCTCTCCACCCCGATCCAGCGAGTACATCCTGACGTACTCCACATCCAACTCGTCGCGATGAAGCCCGAGAAGATGCCCGGAGCCAATCTCGAGAATCTCGCCGATTCCATCGGGAACGGGCATCGCCCCAACGAGCCTCCCCTCGTGGTCGAACACGTCCAGGACGACTGAGGTAGCGTCGGGGATCTCAGGACCCTGAACGAACAGGAACCCTTCATGGTTCGCGAAGAGGGCCGAGAAGGACGGGTGAAAATCCGGGGCCGGGCCATCCTCATACCTCTGCCTGATTTCTCTGGCCTGGTTTTCGTCATCGGCCCCGGCGGTCTCTGCGGCAATGAAAGCTTCGAGTTGATCTGCGGTGACCGGTGCTGGCGGCCGGTCAAGTCGGATGATGCGGCGGAGGCCGCCATCGATGCCGTATTGTTGGACCTCATAGGAGTCTTGGGATCCGTAGTAGAACGATTTTCCGGCCACAGCACCCGGACCGCTCTTTCCAAAGGGAACGGACTGGAGGGTTGTGGCAGTTCCGTGGTCGGTGGTGAAGGTCGCCATCACCGATTCCAGGCCAGGAAACCGGCCGAAGTCGGCGAGAAGGGCCCCATCCGCTCCGATGGACAAGAAAGCCTGGTCCCGCCGTGAGTAGCCTTCCGCCTCAAGGGCGTCGAGAACCAGGCCTTCCATCAGGACGGAGCCACCGTCGAACATCCCCAAGCATTGGATGAGGTAGGATTCCCCTGAATCCATAGACTCCGATCGAAGGAATCCGCCTTCAGGGTGGAGAAAAGAAATCCGAAGCAACCGGCGGTCCACCACGACCAGAGTGTCCCCTGGAAGGACACCCGCTAGATGGACTGCCTGGAACTCACCCGGTCCCTCCCCCTCTCCTCCCAGCGTAATCCGGTGGCGGCCATCGGAGCCGAAAACTCGCACGTTCCGGGCCCCGGCGTCTCCAACGGCGATCCGACCATCGGATAGCAGGGCGGCTCCTCCGACCTCGATTAACTGTTCCTCTTCCGGGCCATCAAAACCACCCACCACCATGGAAGGGCTGGGGGCCACTCGCCAGCCGGTGGACTCCGGATCAACCAAGCCGGTGTTCTCGACAATGGAAACGCCACTTGAATCGCGAACCGCGAATGCGGGCCCGGAATGCGTGGGGCCCGCGCATGCGATGGAGGTGATCCAGGAAATGCAGAGGGCGGTGGAAACGGTCGGTCGTATTCGACGGCGTTCAGGCGTGGACATTCCCTGAGGCCTCCCAGTGCGACCGGGATCAAGCCCGAGTGAAGGACGAGGAAAAAGGGCTTCCCTTGTTTGAGTCCCTCACACGAAGGAGAGGTTGTCCCCCCGCACGGCGTCCTCCGGTTCACCGCGGCAGGTTTCCGACCCCATAAACGAGGATGGACCGGGGCCGGATCACGAAGCGAGGGCGACCCCGCAACCCCACTACAAGAGTAGCTGAACACGCGGCCCTCCTGACAAGGTACGGCCTGAGCCCCCGTCACCCTGTGGGTGGCGAAAACCTCATCTGACGATGTCGATCATCGGTCCACCAGCGGTCTTCTTTAGCCACCATCGGCGTCGGTCCCGAAGTGCCCGAGGCCCTTCCTCCACCATCGGCCCCGGACCGCCGGCGCCGTCCGGAAGTCCCGAAAACACCTCTGCCGCACAAACAACTCCACCCCACCTGCCGCTCCTAACCCCTCCCATTCGTCTGGTCCACATTCCCCTAGCAGCTTCAGGGGCTCGTAGGGTCCTAGGAATGCCTACCTTATCCCTAGCCCTTCGGGTCAACGCTTCTCCCGCCCTTACCCCGGTCCGGGCGGCAGGTGGGATAGCAGGTACCGCACCATGAGCATGCGCACGTGGAGCCGTGTCCCCACTCCCTCCCGAAAGCCGTGGTCCCTATTGGGGTAGGTCATGTAGTCGAACGTTTTTCCCAACTCCACGAGGCGATCTACCAAACCCTCTGTGATCTCCAGGTGGGTGTTGGTCTCCCCCGTACCGTGGATGATCAGGAGGTCTCCCTTCAGGCCTTCGGCGAAGTTGATGGGAGCCGAGAGGCGATACCCCTCGGGATTTGTCTCCCGGGTCTCCATGTAGATCTCCTGAAACCCCGCGTTGTAGAGATGGGGCTGGGGCTTGGGCGCCGAGGCAATCCCCAGGTGATAGGTCTCCGGCTCTCGGAAAAGGGCATTGAGTGTGTTCGAGCCGCCGCCGCTGTGGCCCCAGATGCCGACCCGGGAGAGGTCCACGTAGGAACGGACCCGGCCTAGCTCCCGCACACCCGCCGCGTGGTCCGCGGTGTTCAACGGGCCGAGACTGCCGAAGACCGCCCGCCGCCAGGCCGCTCCCTTTGGCGCCGGCGTGCCACGGTTCTCAATGGACATCACCAGATAGCCCAGGTCTGCGATCACCCGGTGGAACATGTTTCTGGTGGACCATTGGTCCAACACCGTCTGCGCGTGCGGCTCCCCATACACGTAGATGAAAACGGGATACTTTTGTGAGGGATCGAATTCCCGTGGCTTGATCATCCACGCGTCCATCACCACGCCGTCGCCGATGTCGAGTTGAAGGAACTCGGTGGGGCCAGAGATGAGCGGCGCTGCCCTTTCCCGCACTTC
>JBDHGR010000115.1:0-10045 GCA_039589815.1 Gemmatimonadota bacterium
TCCAGGCTAAGGGCAGAAGCCGGTGATGTGGAGGTGCGGATCCAGGTGGAAGGGGATCGGACAGAGGTTCAAGTCGATCCGCAGGGTATGGAGGAGGTCCTGGTCAACCTCGTGCTGAATGCGGTGGACGCCTGCGAGGAAGGGGGAAGGGTTTCGATCCGAGCGCAGGTCGACGCTGCCGAACTGGAGATCTCCGTCGAAGACTCCGGACCTGGGGTGCCGCTGGAGGACGCCGAACGGGTTTTCGAGCCCTTCTTTACCACCAAAGGGGCCGAGAGGGGCACTGGGCTCGGCCTGCCGGTAGCCAGGCGGATTGTGGAGGCTCATGGCGGCGAACTCCTCCTCGATTCTCCTGCGGGCGGAGGTGCCACTTTCGTCGTTCGCGTTCCGCTCCCCCCGAGACCGCGGCAGGCCGAAGAGGAGGTGGGGGTTGCCTGAACGGATCCTGGTTGTCGATGACGAGAAGCTCATCCGGGAGACCTTGACAGAAAGACTCCGGGACGAGGGCTTCGAGGTATCGGCCATGGCCAGCGCCTTCGAAGCTTTACAGGCCTTGGAGGAGGAGGAGGCGGACCTGGTCATCACGGACCTCCGCATGCCCTCCATGGACGGGCTCGAGTTTCAACGCAGGCTGAGAGAGCGATGGCCACACGCCGCCGTCGTATTCATAACGGCCTTCGGGACCGTGGCCTCCGCCGTGGAAGCCATGCGGGAAGGGGCCGCTGACTATCTGGCCAAACCCGTGAACACGGAGGAGTTGATCATCCGCGCCCGCAGGCTGATCCAGCATAAGCGGGACGTGGAGGAGATCCAGAGACTACGACTGGATGCAGCCCGACATGGCCACTTCGGCGACCTGGTTTTCAGGTCCGAGGCCATGAAAGAGATCGTAGAGCGGGCCCTGGCTGTGGCCGACAGGGACACCACGGTGCTCATCGAAGGGGAAACCGGCACCGGCAAAGAGGTTCTTTCACGGGCGATCCACGCTCATAGCCGACGCAGTTCGGGGCCGTTCGTGGCAGTCAACTGTTCCGGCCTTAACCCGAACCTCGTCGAAAGTGAGCTCTTCGGACACGAGGCGGGTGCGTTCACGGGAGCCGATCGCCGACACAAGGGGAGGCTCGAGGTGGCCGGTGGGGGCACGCTACTCATCGACGAAGTGGACGACCTCGCCCCCGAGCTCCAGGTCCGCCTGCTCCGCTTCCTCGAGGACCGCACGTTTGAGCGGGTTGGTAGCAGCAAAACCCTTCAGGGCGATGTTCGTGTCATGTGTGCGACCAAGAAAAACCTCCAGGCCCAGGTCGAAAGCGGAGCCTTCCGGGAGGACCTTTACTACCGGATCAACACCGTCGTCATCAACATCCCCCCACTCCGAAAGCGAAAGGAGGACGTTGGGCCCCTGGCAGGACTGTTCTTGCAGGAGTTGTGCGGGAGCGACGGCTCCGGGAGCGATGCCGGTCTTGCACCGGAAACGCTCAGGGCGTTGTATGCGTACCAGTGGCCAGGCAACGTGCGTGAGCTGCGGCACGCCATCGAGCACGCTGTCGTATTCTCACGGTGCGGGCTCCTTGAGCCACGACACCTTCCCGCCGACCTTCAGGAGCCCCCCCCAACCTCCGTTCTCGAGCTGCATCTGGGTTCATGCGAAGGGGTATCCCTCCATGAAGTGCTCAAGGACTGTGAGCGGAACCTCGTTGAGTGGGCGCTGGACCGTTCAGGCGGCAACCAGGTAAAGGCTGCCGAACTCCTCTCCATTCCTAGGACTACATTGCGGAGCCGCCTCGCTGCGCTCCGGGACGAGCGCCCGTTTCCCGCTGAATCCTGACCTCTTGTCTGACGAAGATTCGTCAGGCCGGAATGCCCATTTGACGAATCTGCGTCAGCGTAAGCTCCCTGCCTTCATGAGAGTGCCCCTCTAAGTCGTTGATATTCCATCAGTTGGGTGGCGGGCTGGGCCTCGGCCTCCTCGGCACAGTCTTTGATATATGACCCTCTTGATGGTCTGGCTTCCGCCAGACGAGCTCCGCATAAGGATTGAAGCGGATCTCGCCAAACCAAGGTTAACCAAGCGTCACTTTGCAGCATGTCAGGTGTTGGAAACATCCGAGGTAGTCAATCGCCTTACCTTCCTTCCCAGGAGACCCAAACGATGAACCAGGGGAAACTTGCAGCACTCCTGATACTTTTTTTTCTCGCCGTTCCCGCCGGTGCCCAGGAGGTGCCAGGCTGGGTCCAACAAACCAGCATCAGCGGCCTGTTCTTCGGTGATTATTTCTACGCGGCGAGCCATCACGATTCAGAGATTGAAGGCGCCAACGGCTTCCAGGCCCGCCGGATGTACCTGAACGTCAATACCCGGTTCAATCCGTCCTGGGACGCCCGGGTCCGGTTCGAGGCGGCCTCGCCGGGGGCTTTCGATTCCTCCTCCAGGATGGAGCCGTTCCTGAAGGATCTCTGGGTGCGGTGGAGGAAGGGTAACCACAGCATCACCATCGGCCTCTCATCCACGCCCACATGGAACGTCACCGAGGGTGAGTGGGGCTACCGCGACCTTGAGAAAACCCCTCTCGATCTGTACAAGTACGGATCGTCCAGGGACTTCGGCGTATCCTTCCGGGGTAGCTTCGACGAGGATCGAAAAGTCCGGTACCACTTGATGGTGGGCAACGGCTCGGGGACCAAGGGGGAAACAAACGAGGGCAAGAAAGTCGCGGGTTCGCTGACGTTCTATCCCAATAGCAATGTCGTTCTGGAGGTGGAGGCTGAGCGGGAGGGCCGTCCCGACGACGAAGATCGCACCACCTTCACGGGTTTTGCGGTCGTGAAGGGTGATCAGGGGCGTGTCGGGGTGATGGCGGCCCGGCATTCTCGAGGGATGTCAGACGAAGACGATCTGGACATGGACGTCTTCTCGATTTTCGGTGTCCTGAATGCTAGTGAAAAGGTCAACCTCATTGCACGCTGGGACAGCATGCTGGATCCGGTTCCGGACGGAGCTGGCATCAGTTATTTCGCCATGGACCCGACTTCCAAAGGCAATTTCTTTCTTGCAGGGGTGGACATAGCGCTAAACGACAACGTCCACCTGATTCCGAACCTGGAGATGGTGACGTATGACGAGTCCGACATCGACTCGGACGTGTTTCTCAAGACGACCTTCTCCATCACGTTCTGATCGATTCCCGAAGGAGTCGAATGTTCCGGGCCATTTTCGGGGCAGGCAACCATGAATCAAGGAACAGCTGTCCGTACTCCGGTTCTGGGAGGGGAGAAGGGATCCTCCCAGGTGCCGGAATGGACGGTCAAATCTGAAGGACGGTCAAACCTGAATGATTACGATTGTCGTTTTTTCCCCGCAGCGAGGAGTGAGGTATGAGATTGCGGCGTAGGGAGTTCATCAAGACAGGAGCCACGGCCATGGCCGCCGCTGCGTTCGGGATCACCCCCCTGAATGCCTTGGCATGCAGTCCTGGGAGGCCACGAAGAGGGTTGATAGCCGGTGAGTGGATCAGGTCCACTTGCCAGGGCTGCACGACGTGGTGCCCTCAGGAAATCTTCGTCCAGGACGGCAGGGCCGTGAAGGTCCGGGGGAACCAATACTCGAAACAGAACGACGGAACTTGTTGCCCCCGCGGCCATATCGGGCTCCAGCTTCTGTATGATCCGGACCGGGTCAAGGTGCCCATGAGACGCACCAACCCCAACAAGGGGCGGGGAGAGGACCCGCAGTTCGTGCCCATCACATGGGACGAGGCCCTCAACACCGTAGCCGACCGGATCATGGAGCTGCGGGAGAACAACGAAACCCACAAGTATATGCTCATGCGGGGCCGGTACACTTACATGCGCGACATGATTTATGACGCCATGACGAAGATCATCGGCTCACCGAACAACATCTCGCACAGCGCCATCTGCGCGGAGGCGGAGAAGTTCGGAGCCTACTACACCGAGGGAAAATGGGACTACCGGGATTACGATCTCGACAATACCAGGTACCTTCTCGCCTGGGGCTGTGATCCGGTCAGCTCCAACAGGATGGTTCCCGCCGCCATCAAGCGGTTCGGTGGGGTATTGGATCGTGGAACCGTAGCCGTCGTGGATCCAAGACTCCAGACCTCGGCCGCAAAAGCCCAGGAATGGTTGCCGATCATACCCGGGGAGGATGGAGCGCTGGCTTGTGCCATTGCCCATGTGATCCTCGCTGAGGGCCTGTGGCACAAAGAGTTCGTGGGCGACTTCACCGGGGGCAGCAACCTCTTCGCGGCAGGCAGTGAGGTGGATCCCTCGACCTTTGAAGAATCACGCACTCATGGACTCGTGCAGTGGTGGAACCTGGCCCTCAAGGACGCCACGCCGGCCTGGGCAGCGCCCATTACCGGGATTCCCGCCGACCAGATCGTCCGGGTAGCCAGGGGGATGGCCGCTGCGGCGCCTAATGTGGTCGTCTGGCTTGGACCGGGCGCTTGCATGCAGGTGCGGGGCGCCTATGCCGCCATGGCGATCCACGCCCTGAACGGGCTCGTGGGTTCGATAGACAGCCAGGGTGGGGTGCTGGCCAAGATCAGCCCGCCGGCCAACTCCATGCCAGCTTTGGATGCGTACTACGATGACGTGGCCAACGAGAACAGGAGTAAGGGCAAGATCGACCACCGGGGACGACTGGAATTCCCAGTGTTGGGCTCGGGTTCGTCCGGAGGGGGTGTGGTCACGAACAACGCCGCCCAGGGCATGCTCGATGAGGATCCGAACGAGATCAAAGTGGCCCTCGGGTACATGAACAACTTCGTCTTCTCCTGCACCGGCACCCAGCGCTGGGAGGAGGCCATGGCGAAGCTGCCCTTCTTCGTCCACCTGACGACGAATGCGTCGGAGATGACCCAGTACGCCGACATCGTTCTGCCGGCAACCATGGCCACCTACGAGAAGTGGGGTTTCACCAAGGGCAAGCAGAATCGCTACGGGTACGCGTCGCTTCTCCAACCCGTGGTCGATCCGATCTGGGACGTGAAGACCGACGAGACAGAGATCCCCTTCATGATCGCCGAGAAGCTCGCCGAGCGAGGCTTCCCGAACCTACTCAACTACTACAAGGAGGAGCTGAAGGATCCGGAGACGGGACGGTCGGCGGAGAACGGAGCGGAATTCGCCGAGTTCTCGGTCAAGTGGTACACCTCCCCCATGTGGAACGAGGAGGCGAGCGGCGACCAGATCCACGGTTGGGAGGAATTCAAGGAGAGGGGAATGTGGAACTCCGACCCTTACGAATACGAGAAGCGTTGGGGGGAGGGCGGTTTCGGGACGGCAACCGGGAAGTTCGAGTTCTACAGCGAAACGCTGAAGACAGCCCTCCAGGCACACGCCGACAAGCACTCCACAACCGTGGACAACGTCCTCGAGACGTGCAACTACGAGGCTCGGGGTGAGTTCGCCTTCATCCCGCATTATGAGCGACCCTTCCGCTGGGGCAGCGAGCAGGAATACCCCCTCACTTTCGTCGACTACAAGTCGCGCCTCAATAGAGAGGGGCGAAGCGCAAACAGCGTGTGGTACAACGAGTTCAAGGCAAATGACGTGGGTGATGAGCGTTGGGAAGACGTTATCAAGATGAACCCCGCAGACGCTCGCCGCCTGGGGATTGCCGACGGAGACATGGTGCGGGTCACCTCTGTGACCGGAGCTTTCGAGACGAGAGCCAAGCTCTGGGAGGGGATGAGGCCGGGAACCGTCACCAAGAGTTATGGGCAGGGACACTGGGCCTACGGCGCGGTGGCCGCGGCGGACTTCGCGAACCACGTGCCCCGTGGCGGGAACAACAACGAGATCATGCCGGCCGATTACGATAGACTCTCGGGGAGCACGGCCCGAAACGGCGGGTTCACCGGCGTCAGGATCGAAAGAGCCTAAACCCATCAGAAAGGAAGTGAACCACCATGGCTAGATATGGAATGGTGATCGATCTTCGGAAGTGCGTGGGTTGTGGTGCCTGCGCCATCGCCTGCAAGACCGAGAACAACACCGGTGATCGAGTCGGGGGTCAGACCTTCAACTGGGCGGACTTCGTGTTCACCATGGAAGGGACCTTCCCCGACGTGAGAGCCGTGACAATGCCCGTGCTGTGCAACCACTGCTCCAACGCCCCCTGTGTGGAAGTGTGCCCCGTGACTCCGAAGGCCATGTACAAGACGCCGGATGGGATCACGATGCACAACGACGAGCGCTGCATCGGATGCCGGCTCTGCCAGGAACAGTGTCCGTACAGCGCGATGGACGTGGACGCGGACGGCGTGCCCTACAGCGTAATCAGTTACAACGAGGCTGTCGAAGTGCAGCACGCCCATTACGCCAGTGGGGCGGAGATCCTCCCTGGCGGTACCGGTTCAGGTGCTGAAGTCGCCCGCCTGGCTGGAGCGACCCCTCCGTACAGGACGGACTACGAGCATCCGGACTACGACAACGTCCGGCGGGACAACATCGTGGAGAAATGCATTTTCTGCGCCCACCGACTGGTCGAAGACGAATTGCCTTATTGTGTCGAGTCCTGTCCCGCTGATGCGCGCATATTCGGAGATCTGGATGATCCGAACAGTCCGCCGAGACAGGCCTTGGCGGAACATGACGCATTTCGGTACAAGGAGGAGGCCGGTACCGAGCCGAACGTCTACTACATCCGGAGCTTCAAGGCCGAGTAGGCCCAGGATGTTCGGCGCTGAGGGCGCCTGAAGGCGCATTTCAGCGGGAAGTTGGTTCCCAACCGGAAGCCCCGGTGCCTCCGGGCGCCCGGGGCTTTTCGGTTTTTCGAGTCCTGAAAGGAGAGGAACCCGAGCTCGTGGACATGAGTGAACCAAGCAGCCAAAGGATCCGAGCAAGGGGTGATGCGTACCGGTTTCTTTCCGCTTTCTTCTGTCTGCCGGATCTGGAAGCCCTCCTGGGTGAGGATGTCTACGGCGCCCTGGAGAACGCTTTGAACGAAGCCTGTCCGGCAGCGGCTCCTCATGCTGCTGAAATGGCCCGGTCCGCGGCCGAGACGACGGAGGAAGATCTCCGCATCGAATACGCCCGGCTGTTCGTGGGGCCCCACCAATTACCGGCGCCCCCGTATGGCTCGGTATATCTCGGGGCCGGGCGCGGCGTAATGGGGGAAAGCACGCTGAAGGTCCTGGACTACTATAATGAGGAGGGTGTGGATATCGACGGGGAGTTTCATGAGCTCCCAGACCACATCTCTGCAGAGCTGGAGTTCGCCTACCTTCTCACGAGCCGGCAACTGGCTGCCCTCGCGAACGGTTGGCGGCAGGAGGCAGGGAAGTATGAACAGAAGCATCGGCGCTTCCTGGAAGACCACCTGATCCCCTGGATCGGTCCCTTCTGCCAGGCCATTCTGGACAGTACCCGGAGCCCCTACTTCGAGGCCTTGGCGCGGTGCCTCCAGGAGTTCGTAGGGGGCTCGGAGGCTCAGCTTTTGGCAGTCGAGTCAGGGGACCTACCGGCATAGAACCCTTCCACCGGATAGGGGTTGGCGGAGAATGCCCGATAGGGTTATTACCACAGGGTTATTACCACGCCAACCGGATGCAGTGTACGCTTTCTCCCGCCTTCATAACTGCCACGTCAGACGGAAGTTCGACCAAGACGTCCGCTTCTGCCAACCCTGTCAACATGTGCGATCCCTGTCGGAGCACCGGAGCGACGGAAAGCCTCTCGCCATCGTTCATAATGACGCCGCGCAACCACTCCAGTCGACCGGGCTTCTTTCTTACATCGCGATCGAGCACTGCCTCCATCCGTGTCCCGGCCAAGGGCTGTTGCCCCGAAAGGAGCCGAACGGCGGGAGCGACGATCTGGTGAAACGAGACGAGGGCCGACACGGGGTTGCCGGGCAGGCTGAAGACCGGCTTTCGTGCACGCCACATACCGAAGAGGTTGGGTTTGCCCGGCTTGATGGCCACCCGATCGAACAGGGCGTGGACGCCCGCCAGGCGCCTCGCTTCGGCCACGTGATCGTGATCCCCCACCGAGGCGCCGCCCACGGTTACGACCAGGTCGCTCCCAGCCAGTGCAGCGGTTAGGGATGAGACGAGTTCATCGAGGTTGTCCCCAACTCGGGTAATCGCGATTTCCCGAACCCCGAGCCCCTGGAATGCGGCGCGCAAGGCAGGGCCGTTCGCGTCGTGGATCATGGCGCTGGTCAGCCGGGCGCCGGGTTCTGCCAGTTCGTCGCCAATGACGATGAGACGGGTCCGGGGCGTGGGCCGGACGGCAACGGTGTCGATTCCGAACGTGGCCAATACGCCGACGGCCGGGGGCGTCAAGACCTGTCCCGCAGACAGGACCGGCTCGCCGCGATACAACTCCTCGCCGGCGCGCCGGATGTGATCCCCTGCCTTCACCGCGTGGGTGACGCGTACGGTGTCCTTCCCGATGACACACGCTTCTTTCATCACAACAGCATCTGCACCCCTCGGGAGGGGTGCGCCGGTGAAGATCTTGGTGGCTCGGCCTCGCCCCACATGAGGCGGTTTGGGTCCACCCGCGGCGGATTCCCCTCGGAGGGAAAGGGTCACTGGATCATCAGATGTGGCGCCGACCACGTCGACGGAACGGATAGCGACACCGTCCATTGCCGACTGGTTGAAACGCGGCAAGCCGAACCTGGCCTTGACGTCCGCCGCGAGGACCAGCCCCTTCGCCTCGCCGATGGAAGTTCGCACCGGAGGTAGGGGCCGCAGCGACGAGAGGACGAGCTCCAGGGCCCGGTCATATGCGATCACGATGGCTCCCGATTCCCCGAGGCGTCGTCATGCCCCTCCCCGCGTAACATTCTGAAGGCATGAACGACACCGGGCATGAGGGCGTCGAGCGAGTCCGTCACCCCACCCTTGGACCCCGGAAGATTGACGATCAGCGAGCCGCCCCGCATCCCCGCCAGCCCCCGGGAGAGCATGCTGAAGGGTGTTCGGGCCTGGCCGTAGGACCGGGCCGTTTCCACCATTCCGGGCGCCTCCCGCTCGATCACCTGGCGCATCGCTTCGGGTGTGTTGTCCCGGGGGCCGAAACACGTACCTCCAGTGGTCAAAACCAGCTGAATACCATCATCGTCGATCCAACTCAGAAGAGTGGAGACGATCTGGTCTGAATCGTCCGGTACCACAGCATAGCGTTGGACCGCCAACCCTTCATGCTCCAGGCGCTCCCGGATGACGCGACCGGAAGTGTCTTCCTTGAAACCGGCGGCGATGGAATCGCTCATCACCAGGACTCCTGCAGTGATCCGTTCGGGACGGAGTTTCCGGAAGTCGCTTTTCCCACCCCGTTTCTCCAGGAGCTCGATGCCCCCAATGGAGAGGGTGTCGTCCAACATCTTGAGCATGTCGTAAACGACCAGGACCGCTGCGGAGGCACCTGCCATGGCCTCGACTTCGACCCCCGTCCGATCGACAGCCCGAACCGATACCTCCAAGGTGATACGGTCGTCGTGGATATGGTGCTCGAACCCGACCCAATCGATGCGGATGGGGTGGCAGTAGGGAATCCATTGTGGGGTGTTCTTGACGGCCAGGGCGGCAACTGCCCGGGCGACCTCCAGGGGGTCGCCCTTGGGGACCCGCCCTTCCCGAAGGGCTTGAATCGACTCCGGCCCGGCGAACAGCACTGCCCGGGCCCTCGCCGCCCTGAGCGTGGTTGGTTTGTTTCCGACATCGATCATCGCGTTGTGTCTCCGTTAGGTCCGTGCGACGGCCATGATCCCTCGAAGAGTTCGAGGGACTCGGGCGTGTTGATATTCAGAAAACTTCGACCCGTGGGATCGGCGGTACGGAGGTCCTTTTCCCCGACCTCCTGAAGGTTGAGGAACTCGAATGCCGTTTTGAGGGATCGGGTTCCCGCCCCAATGGCTTCCCGCAAACGGGGAGCCGCTGAGCAGGAGTAGTAGGCGCACAGGGGCTGTAGGCGACCGTCCCACACCGGAGCCACCACGTCGGCGTCGGGGCGACCCAGGTCTCTCAACCTCCGTAACAAAGCTGGTCTCAATCCCGGCAGATCGCAG
>JBDHGR010000116.1:0-10042 GCA_039589815.1 Gemmatimonadota bacterium
TGGCCCCACTCCCCTTTCCCGACCCGGATCGGTTGATCATGATCTGGTCCACCGACCTGGAGAGAGATGTTCAACGGTGGCAGGTGACGAGTGCCGACTTCCTCGATTGGCGTGAACGGTCGAGGACCGTGGCCGACATGACGCCATTCCGGCCGGCCGATTTCAACCTGATGACGGATACGAGACCGGAACGAGTCGCAGGATACAGGGTCGGAGTAGACCTATTCCGTGTGTTGGGGGTGGCGCCAGCCTTGGGACGGGGGTTCCTGCCCGAGGACGGATCGTCCAACTCTTCGCGGGTGGCGGTGCTCGGTCACTCTCTCTGGAGGAACCATTTCGGCGCCGACCCAGAGATCCTCGGACAAACCATCCGCCTCGATGACCTGCCTCACACCGTGGTGGGAGTGCTTCCTCCCAATACGGCTTTCCCCGAAAGAGACACCGATCTCTGGGTCCCCTTGAGGCTCAATGAAGCCGGGGCCGACAGGATCAGCCGTGCGATGAGCGTGGTGGGAAGGATGGCTCCGGGGGTCACCCTGTCCCAGACGCAAGCGGAGATGGATGCCCTTGCGAAGGCTCTGGCGGAGGAATACCCGGAGTCCAACGCCGCGACCGGAGCCTGGGTCGCTCCTCTGCAGAGGGAATTGGTGAGGGGGTCGAGCAGGGAGATCCTGATCCTGGCCGGAGCGGTGGCACTCCTCCTCCTGGTGACCTGCGCCAACCTCATGGGCCTTCTTCTCATTCGATGGACCGACCGGAAAGCAGATCTGGCGGTCCGAACGGCGGTTGGCGCTTCCAGAGGCTCCCACCTTCGCCTCCTTCTTTCGGAAACCCTCCTGCTCGGGGTGGCGGGTGGGATCGGTGGGCTCCTGGTGGGGGCCATCCTGACCAGGATCACCTCCAGGTTCATTCCCCCGGCTCTCTCCCTGGAGGGAGCGACCGGCATCAGCCCATGGCTGGTGGGAATCACCTTCGCGGTGAGTCTTCTCGCCGCAGTCCTGTTCGGTCTTGGACCCGCCATCGGGTTTTCCCGGGCTTCCCCTGCCGAGCTGCTTCGTCAGCGGCGGGGAGGACCGACCGTATTGACCCGGAGGACCCAGGGGGTCCTGGTGGTTGGCGAGGTGGCTCTGGCTCTGGCCCTGGTGGTTGGATCGAGTCTGCTCCTCCAGAGTCTTCGCAGGCTTTCCAGCCAGGAGTTGGGTTTCCGACCGGAAGGAGTGCTGGTGGCCAGGGTGGAGCCCCCCTCGGCACGGTATTCGGAACCTGGTGCCCTGACAGGCTTCTACAGGGATGTCCTGGACCGGATCAACACCATCCCCGGCGTTCTGGACGCCGGGTTCGTGAGCTACGCACCGCTGGCTGGAGGAGGGGGAATGATCTACTACGAACCCCCTGGGGTGGAGGAAAGGGAAGGTCCACCGGACCTGGTCTACATCCGGCTGGCCACGACCGACCTCCTCGATGCCCTCGGTGCATCCCTGGCCTCGGGTCGCTCCTTCGAGCCGGGTGATCAACTCGGCGCTCCGCCTGTCGCGGTGGTGAACCAGGCGTTCGCTTCCCGGTACCTGGGAGGCAGACCAAGCGCCCTGGGAGCTGAGCTACCCTTGGGCGGGCTGGACCTTTCTGCCCAGGTGGTGGGGCTGTTGGAGGACATTCGATACCTCGGCATCGACGAGGAACCCTGGCCTGAGGTCTGGCTGCACGAAGCTCAGATTCCCACCTACACCTTCTTCGCTCCCCGGGACCTGGTGGTACGGACCGCAGTGGATCCCCTCTCCCTTTCCGGCGCTTTGCGGGCCGAGATCGAGGCCGTGGATCGGTCCCTGCCCCTCTTCAATGTCCGCACCCTTGAGTCGGTTGCCGGAGCCGATCTGGAGGGACCCCGCTTTCAGCTAAGCCTGTTCACGGGATTCGCCGTGGTTTCACTCTTCCTGGCCTGTCTGGGCGTGTTCGCCGTGGTCCAGTATTCTGTGCAGACCCGCCGAAGGGAGATCGGCCTTCGAGTAGCGCTGGGAGCGAGCGCTGGAAGGGTAGTCCGGGGCGTGGTGGGACACGGGATGACCCTGGTGCTGTCCGGAGTAGGAATCGGGATCCTTTGCACCCTTCTCCTGGGACGGGTGATGGAGAGCCTGCTATACGAGACCAGCCTGAGAGACCCGTTCGCCTTTCTCTTCACTTGTGTCCTCGTCGTCGGTGCCGGATGCGCGGCGTGTTTCGTTCCTTCGCGGCGCGCGACCCGACTCAGTCCCATGACGGTGCTCCGGGATGATTGAGGGCTTTTCGGTCGGTCATGGGCGCCGAGGCCATTTCCCGCCGCGGAGGGCGTCGCGGAGCCAAACGATCTTCGGCAGCCTCCAACTCCCTTCAACTCGAACTCGGAATCGGACATGCCTCGATACTCCCTGAATGTGAACGGTCGTGTGGAAACGGTGGAGTGCGATCCCGACACGCCTCTTCTCTGGGTCCTTCGTGACCTTCTGGGCTTGAAAGGGACGAAATATGGGTGCGGCGAGGGTCTGTGCGGCATCTGCACGGTCCACCTGGATGGGGCGGCGACTCCTTCATGCCAGATGGATGTGTCATCGGTGGGAGACGCCGCAATCACAACCATCGAGGGCCTCGTCGAAGGCGGCCTGCATCCTCTCGTGGATGCCTGGGTAGAGGAGGACGTTTCCCAGTGCGGCTACTGCCAACCCGGGCAGATCATGGCGGCAGCGGCCCTCCTGGCGTCCCACTCTCCCCCCGACGAAGGCGCCCTGGCCCAGGCCATGGACCGTGTGCTTTGCCGGTGTGGCACCTACCTGCGGATCCGCCGAGCCATCCTTCGAACCACGGCAGCGGATAACAGAACGCCGGCGACGCCCCGGGAGGTGGGATCATGACCACGCCCCGCACCTTTTCCAGACGGAGCTTCCTGGTTGCGTCCACCTCGGCGGCAGGTGGGCTTCTCCTCTCCATCCGAGTATTCCCGGCCGACGCCGGCGCCAAGGTGGCTCCCTCGCTGGCACCTCATTGGCTCAACCTTTGGGTGGGGATCGATCCCGATGGAACCGTCACCATCAGCGTCCCCAAGATCGAGCAGGGTCAGGGGGTCAGGACCTCCATCCCCATGATCCTGGCCGACGAGATGGACGCCCGATGGGACAACGTGGTGGTGGACCTGGCACCCCTCCGAGGGGATGCCGCCTACGGCTGGCAGGGGGTTGGGGGAAGCACGACCATTTGGACCCTCTGGGACCCGCTTCGCCAGGCCGGGGCTACGGCCAGAGAGATGCTGAAGGCTGCCGGTGCCCTGCAGTGGGAGGTTGAGTCCTCGGAGTGCCGTACGGAGGACCGGTGGGTGATCCATCCTGCAACGGGCCGGCGGCTCAGTTACGGAGCCCTCGCCCGCGCTGCCTCCGAGCAGCCCGTCCCCCGGGATCCACCCCTGAAGGACGCATCCGAGTTCCGGATCATCGGGACCTCCCGAGATCTCATGGAGAGCCGCCAGCTCGCCGAAGGCTCAGCCGAGTTCGCTACCGATGTCCGGGAAGCGGGGATGGCTTTCGCGGCCATCGCCCGAGCTCCCACCATAGGAGCCCGTGCCGTGGCCGTGAGAGAGGAGGGCGCCATGGCGGTCACCGATGTGGAGGCTGTGGTACCGGTGCACCGCGGGGCCCACCCCATGATCCTGGCCGACGGCGTGGCGGTCCTTGCGGACAACACCTGGTCGGCCCTCAAGGGACGGGAGCGCCTGGAGGTGGAGTGGGGGGAGAGCGAGGGGAGGGAGGAGACCTCTGAGGGCCTCCTGGAAAGATTCCGGGAGCTGATAGACCGGCCCGGTGAGGTGATCAGGGAGGATGGGGACTTCGATGCGGCTTTCCGGGACGCGGCCCTCGTCCATGAAGCCGACTACGAGGCACCCTTTCTGGCCCACGCACCCATGGACCCCGGCTCCTTCTTCGCCGACGTGAGAGAGGACCGGGTGGTGTTCCGAGGACCCATGCAGGCGCCGGAGGATGTAGCCGCTATCGCCGCCCAGATCACCGGTTTGCCGCCCCAGGCCATCGACGTTCAGATGCACCGGCAGGGGGGCTCCTTCGGCCGCCGCCTTTCCTCCGATGGGGCAGCCGAGGCCATCGCCCTCTCCAAAGCTGCCGGGAGGCCGGTGAAGGTGGTGTGGACCCGAGAGGACGACCTTCGATATGGCACATTCCGCCCCACTTCCCGCCATCGGTTGACGGCCGGCTTGGAGCGGGGGGGGCAGGTCATCGCATGGAGACACCGGCAGGCGAGCACGTCCCGGTATGGGTACCAGGATTCTTCCCGACACCCGGCTTCATCGGAATTCTATCCCGGCGACCCCCCGGCGGGCATGGTCCCAAACTATCGCCTGGAATACACGCCGGTGGATTCCCTCATCCCACGTGGTCCCTGGCGTTCCGTGATCCACTCCCAAGGCGCCTTCGCCGTCGAGAGCTTCACCGACGAGGTCGCCCACGCCGCAAGGCAGGATCCCCTCGAGCTCCGGCTGCGGCTTCTTGGAGAGGACCGAGAGCTTCCGTATTCCGATCACGGGGGGCCGGTCCTGGATACCGGACGGCTGCGTCGGGTCCTGGAGGCGGCTGCGGAGAGAGCAGGGTGGGGGAGGTCCCGGGAGGACGATCGAGCGCTGGGAATCGCCGGGCGGTTCACCTTCGGCTCCTACGCGGCCCAGGTGGCCGAGGTCTCGGTCGACGGCGCCGGGAGGGTCACGGTCCATCGCATCTTCGCGGCCATCGACGCCGGCATCCCGGTGAACCCTCGGGGGTTGGAAGCCCAGGTGGAGGGAGGCGTTGCCTTCGGTCTCTCGGCGGCCCTCTTCAACGAGATCCACGTGGACGCCGGACGGGTCCGGGAGACCAACTTCCATGATCATCCCATCCTTCGCTTCAGCCAGATGCCGGAGGTGGAGATCCACATCGTGGACAGCCCTCACGCTCCCAAGGGAGCAGGGGAGACCTCGGTGCCGCCGGTGGCTCCCGCGGTGGCCAACGCCATCTACTCGGCAACCGGAGTGAGGATTCGAAAGCCTCCCTTCACACCGGCAGCCTGGAGGAGATACTCGTGAGCATGCTTCCCGCTGTGGTCCTTGCCTTCCTGAGTTGGTGGTTCCCGGGTACAGGGCAGACCGAGAATCTTCCAGGGGCCATCGAGGTCGGCATCGAGCCCAACGCTCAATCGGTGCTCTTCACGGATTCTTTCGAGGGAGATCTCTCGAAGTGGATCGTCTATGGCCCCGAAGCGATCACCATCGTCGACTCGGGGGATCCCACTCACGGTGGGGTCCTTCAGATGACCCCGGCCGGGGAAGGGGTCCTGGCCCTCATGGAAGGATCGGAGGCGTGGAGTGGGTACCGCATCGAGGGGGAGTTTCTCTTCCCCGAGCGGGTCCACAACTACCTGGGTTTGGTCTACAACTATACCGACCCGGGCGGCCGGGTGGATTTCGGGAGTCTCTACCTGAAGGGGAACGGGAGCTACATCAGGGTGAACCCCAGACGGGACTGGAATCCCGGCCGGACCCTGTACGAAGAGCTCAGGACTCCATTGGCCGGGGCGGATAGTGTGCTCATCGGGGAGTGGGGAAGATTCACCGCGGAAGTCATAGGGACTGTTTGCCACTTCTACGTCGGGGACCTGACGACACCCAAAATTACCTTCGAGCTACCTGATCTAGACTCGGGACCGGCAGGGCTCAAACCCCGGGTGGTGGGCGGAGCCGTATGGGTGGACAACGTGAGGGTTGAAGACCTCGACGGATTCTCCTACCAGGGACCTTCACTTCCCCGAGACGTGGACTACCGGCCGGACCTTCTGGTTACCGACTGGGAGGTCCTGGGCCCCCTCCCAAGGGCCGTGGAAGCCCTCGAGTTCGCCAGCCCACCTTATGAATCCGTCACTCTGGCAGGGGAAGGGGAGTATTCCTGGAGGAACTTCCAGATCGATCGGCGTGGCGGAGTGCTCACCGGGAGAGTGGTGGATTTTCACGGACCGAACACGGTGGCCTATTTCCGAACCGACCTCACGGTCCCGGAGGGGGTTGAGGCAAGGTTGGAGCTCAGCTCTGTGGATGACCTGGCTCTCTGGAGGAACGGTGCCTTCCAGGGCTACCGATATGCAGAAGACCTGGCCTGGCACGATTTTGGCCGGAACCCTGATCACCCCGTCACAGGCTGGAGCCTGCCTCTTCTCCCCGGGATGAACCACATACTGATCCGGGTCCGGGGCGGCCGTTACGCCAGTGGCGGGTTCTTCGCCCGGCTCGTGGATGAGGGTTAGAGAGACACCTCGAACCGGATTCTGGAGCCGAAGAAGCCTCTACCGGTGGAGCTCGGGGCCCTCGACGCCCACGTAGATTTTCCAGATTCGCCCTCCCCCCCGGAACGTGGACGCGGCGAAGATGGTTTTCCCATCGAACTCTCCCCGGCCGAAGGCCAGGCTGGCGACCGCCGTGATTCCCTCGGCGATCACCACCGTTTCGGAGGTTTTCGGGTCGAAGCGGAGGATTCGGTTCCCACCGTTGGCAGCGATGTAAAGCCGGCCCAGACGATCCATGGCCAGGCCGTCGTTGGCGTCGCCCTCGCCGGTTCGAAGGACCACGGAAGGTGGGCCAGCCGGCGATCCATCCTCTTCAAGTGGAATCGCCCACACCCGATCGTCGGGGAGAGTCGGGTTGATCTGGGTGAAGATCTGGGCGACGAACAAAGTGGTCCCATCCAAAGAGAAGGCCATGCCGTTGGGATGAGAAACCGCCCTGGAGAAGATCCGCGTCGTACCGTCCGTGTCCGTCAGAAAGATCTCGTCGGTAGCGTCGTCGGAGGTGAGGAATGATCCGTCTTCTCGGACAAGAACGAAATTCGGATCTCCGATTCCGGTGGCTGCAACCGTCTTCACTCCCTCAGGGGTAATCCTCCAGACCGTGCCATCCCGATTGGGCCCGTCCTGGAACGCATTGGTGGGACCGAAGTCGGCCACCAGGAGGTCCCGATCGCCGATGGGGGCCAAGCCCAGGTTGGAGTGAAGATCGGCGAGTCTGGTCACGGACCCATCCGGGTCTACCTTCCAGAGAGCCCGATTGGCCGTGACGAAGAGGTCTCCTTCACCGTTGAAAGAGATTCCCTCCGACCTCTCGAAAACCCCGTCCAGGAAAAGCTCCGGTTCCACGGGGAAGGCCGGTTCTTTCGCCTGCTGCGAAAGAGCGTCCGGGGGGAGACCGTCCTGATCCTGGACGGACCCGTCGCCTCGTAAGGCGTCGATAACTCTCGCATCCACCCAATAGATGTCACCCTCACCATCGATGGTCCGGGTGAAAAACAGGTAGGCGCCATTCGGGGAAACCATCCCACAATAATCGTGACCGGGCGAGTTGATCTCCGCACCCATGTTTATGGGAGCCGACCAGGTGCCCTCTGCCGCCCTGAAGCTCACGTATAGATCCCCTCCCCCGAACCCGCCTGCTCGATTGGAGGTGAAGATCAGGTAGCTGCCGTCGGGGGCGACGAAGGGATCGTGCTCATTGGAGTCGGTGTTCAGGGGAGGAGCGAGCCTCTCGGGCTCCAGATAGACCCCCTCCATCAACTCGGACCGAAAGAGATCTCCACTCCCCCCGCCCGCTCCGAACCTCGAGAAATAGAGTGTGCCATCGGAAGAGATGGAGGTGTAATAATCGGCCAGGGTCGGACTGCTCAGAGCACCGAGATGTTCGGGCTCGCTCCAGGTGTCGGCCTCGGTCCGAGTCGAGACCCAGAGATTGGAATCCGTTTCGGATCCCTCCCCAGCCAGCGGCCTTCGGGAGGAGAAGTAGAGCCTCAGGCCATCGGCCGACACTACCGGATCCACGTCGGAATATTCTCCGGAAAACCAGAGAGCCGACCGTTCGGTCCACTGGTCATCCTCCATGCGGATGGTCATCAGCGTGTATTGGCCACTCCGCCGCACTGTGAAGTAGAGCTCCGTTCCTTCCGGCGAGAAGGCAGCGTTCAGCTCATCTTCTTCGGTCGAGACGATACCGGGCGCGAACACGACCGGGATCATACCCGGAGATTCTTGCCCGAGGTAGGGACCTCTTGGCGGGAGCTGTCCCGGGGAGTCCACCCCGCAGCTTGCCCAGAGGAGGGGGAGGAGTAGGGCGAGGAAGATCTTGGACATTTTCAACCCTTTCCGAGAGGACCGTGCCTCCTACTCCCCCCGCACGTCTTTTATGAGCCCGTACAACCGAAAAGTCTGGACGTTCATCTCGTCGATCCATTGACCGAGCACGTAATCCGTCCCGATCTCGTAGACCTTCAGGGCGGCCGGCATCTCCACCGGTCCCAGGAGGGCGCCCGAAGGATCGAAAACGTGCCAGGTTCGCACCGGCGCGCCGGGAGGGAAGAACCGCTCCACCCATAGATTCCCTTCCGTGTCCACCTGCAGAGGACCATGGTCCGGCATGGTTCGAGGGAACATCATGTCCTCCGCTACGGCTCCGACCCAAGCGAGGATCTGGGGAGACCCACCGGCCCCTAGCAGGCTCTCCTTGTAGAGGTCGATGTGGTCTTGCGTTATCTGGGGAGCCTGGTGGGTCCACCTGATGATCCGGCGAAGGGTCCCTCGGGCATCGAAGGATTCGATCTCCGGGAATCGCCCACTCCCGAAGAAGAAACCATCTCCGGAAACAGCCCAAGAAGAAACCGGCCCGAAAGGTGCGGGGGATGTCCAAAGGCGTCCGTGCTGGTCGTTGACGTAGGTTTCCCTCTCTGGAGCGAATGCAAGGGTATCCCGGAGGTTTCCTTCCATGTCGAAGGCCAGGACGAAGGCCGAATCCGCCACCGAGCCTTTGCTCGGGTACGCCCCGATGATGGCTCTTTGCAAAACCAGGAACCGTCCGCCATCCATGGGTCCCACCGGCGTGGGGATCGGAGAGCCCCCCTCGAGAACCGTGAACCCAAACGACCGCACGAACTCCCCGCCAGGCGCGAAGATCGAGACCCGCCTCAACCGGCGGTCATACGACATGATGGAATCTCCGGGAAGAGGCCAAACCCGGGTAAGGGCGGTGAACTCCCCTGGGCCTTCCCCTCTTCTGCCCAGTGTGGTGAGATAGGCCCCCTCAGCGTCGTACAGCCGAATTTCCCGAGCACCCCCGGCGGCCACCGCCAAGCGCCCGTCACCGAGCTTCAGAGCGTCGTGGACCATGTGGAACTCGTAGACGGGGTCGCCGATGCCCGCCATCCCGACCAGGGGTTCCACCGAGAGCCGCCAAGCCTCCCCCTCAGCCCATTGTGACCCATGGCTCGTCACGATCTCCACGCCGGAACTGTCCCTGACCGAGAACGGGGGGAGGAGCTCCGAGGAGGAAGATCCGCAGGCCCAGAGGAAGGTCGATCCAACGGTAGCGGCGATGCCTCTAATCACGGCGAGCCTCCTTGTGGTCGGCTAGATCACGACCGAGCCCGGACGTCGTCGGCCTATTGAGTACGATACGTCTCGGTGGGCATCGCGGTTTCTCCTCAGTCAACGAAGTCCCCAAAACCGTCGGGAGGCGGGCGGGTTCCAGGTCGGCCAGGTGTTTCCGGCAGTGGCCTTTCCGTCCTTGGACTCCGATCGGCCCATCTCCATCGTCGACTTTCGTGGCAAGAAGACGCTGCTTCAACTGTTCGCTTCCTGGTGAGCAGGATGCCGAGCGCACGCGCCCGGGTGGCACGAAGCGACGAAGGGCTTGCAGGATGCTGGCAGGCTTCAGATGGTCGGCATCATCCAGGAGCAGCACCCCGACCGGGCTCGCCTCTTCATGCAATGGAAGAAGTTGGGATGGCCGATTCTGGTGGACTCGTACAACCTCCTTGGCGTCCGGGTGGTCCCCATCACGCTGGCCATCGACGAGCACGGGGTGATTCGCGAGGTCAACCCACCCCGAGGCGACGTCGAGCACCTCGAGCGCACCTTCCTCTCCCAGGACTTCGAGCTCCCGGAGATTCCCGGCAGGGCGCCACCGCTCCGAGCCTCGATGCCCTCGAGCCGCCTGCCGAGTCTGAAGACC
>JBDHGR010000117.1:0-10042 GCA_039589815.1 Gemmatimonadota bacterium
CTACCCCTATCTCGCCAAAAACATCGATGAGTCGGTCCAACCTCAAACGGTCGACGAATCTGATGGCGAGGATGGAAGTGCAGCCTACGGTGTCATGAAAACCCTCGGGGAGATGGAGGCGCAAAAAGCGTTCGGCGACCGAGCCATCATCGCCCGGCCTCAACACTTCACCGGCCCCGGGGAAAACCAGGATCGGCATGGGTACTGGGTGGAAAGGATGGATCGGGGAGGTGAGATCTTGGCCATGGGAAGGAGAACGGACCCCGTAATGTTGATGGACGTAAGGGACCTGGCTGAGTTCTGCGTCCATCTGGTCGAGAAGGAGGCGGGGGGGATCTTCAACATCGCCGGACCCGCATCGCCCCTCACCCAGGAAGAGTTCCTCCACGGCCTCCGGTTCTGCTCTGGCGAAGAGATCCGGTGGACATGGGTAGACGACTACGACTTCCTGAAGGAGCAATCCCTCTACTTCACGGTGCCATGGACCCTACTGGACGGCCAGGATCTGGGCTACACCAGCATCAACGTTGATAAGGCCTTGGCCAACGGCCTCAAGCTGAGGCCGCTGGCTCAAACCCACTTTGACACCCGGGAGTGGTGGTACTCGGACGCCGTGTCCGACGAGCGACGAACCAATCCCGGGTTTCCACTGACGCCTCAGCGCGAGGCGGAGATCCTGGCCGCCTGGAAGGCCCGTTAGAGCACCGGACCTCACCTGGAAGGTTCTGACCCCTTGGGAAGCAGGCCGTCGGTGATCACGTAATCCAGATCCGCCCGGTGGGCAACATGTTCGACCGGGAGTTCGTACCGATCCCGGATGGCAAGGGCCCAACATCGGGATAAAAGGTGAGGCGCTTGGCCGCTCCACCCGCCAGTGAAGCCGTTTAAAGATCCCCGGCTAGGTGAAGACCACGGAATCCCCATGAATGTGAGGGAATCGAAGGAGCCCGGTTTACTCCTGAGCTGTCGAAATGTTCGGCAGGGCCAGGAAGAAAGGAATGGAAAGAAGGGCCAATAAGCGTGGAAGCGGTACAGAAGACATGAAGCTCGTCTCCATCCCGAGCCGAGTCCGTGTTGATATGTCTTGGATCTGTCAGATCGGGTCACGGTCGTCTCAATCTCCCCCCACTCACCGACCTGGTGAAGGGAAGCACCCGCTCCCGCCCTTCATTGAATCCCGTAGTCCCGGGCATACACCATGAAGGTCTCGAATGAGTCCGGCTCTTGTTCGGACACCACGATAACTCGGGCGCCCCGCATGCGGTCTGGCTCTTCCCCCTCCAACCCGTAGGTCCCGAATCCGACATTGGCGGAGTACCCCAATCTCACTCCGAAATAATCGCCCACGAAGTCGTTCACGTGGTCATGGCCGACGAAGATCCCCACGACGTCACCCCGGTCAATTACAGCACCGAACAAGCCGCTGTTGAATGCCCCCGCAGCGACGTCCTCGTTCTTCTCCCCAACGACGTCATGGTTCCGTCGGTGTTCCCACATCAGGCTAAACTCCGGCAGGGGTATGTGGAAAAACATGATGCCAGGGACTTTCTGGCCCGTCCGACCTTCCAACTCCCGGGAGGTCCGGGCGTACCATGCGACCTGGCTGGGTCGGATCCAGTCGTAGGTCCTCAGCCCATCTGCTCCTACCGACTGGCCGGCGATGGTGTCGGGGGAGTACCGCCCCGAATCAAAGGCCCAAACGTTGAAACGGGGCTCCTCACCCGTACCATCGTACACCAGAAGGTGCATGTTCCCGGTGCCGTTCACGCCTTCCGGGCCCAGGCGGTTAAGGTTGTGGGGGAAGGACATGTAGTATTCCAGCATGGACCCCTCATCCACGCCAGTCGTGGGCGTGTGGTCTTCGTCATGGTTCCCGAAGGCGATCAGCCAGGGAATCCCCCGGGAGTCCACGGGACCAGCGATGGCGTCGATGGCCTGCCGGACCTCGTCGGGTGTCTCGGGTCCCGATCGAATGTTGTCGCCCGTGAAGACCACCAGGTCGGGTCTCTGGTCCTCCAGCACTGCTTCCATGAGGCTGACCGTCCGGGGATCGATATCCTGGTCGTCCTGCGCGTCTGTGAAATGCACGATGGTGAAGGTTCCGTCGGGGCCGAAGCGCAAAGCCGGTCTTTCGACACTTTCCCCAGGGGCTCTGCACCCGGCCAGGAGCAGGACGGGGAGGGCCAGGGGGATGGCAAAAAGTCTATGACGAGATTTCCAGAGCAGGCAGAGAGGGTGCACGTCGGATCCTCCTTCTGGCGGTGCATCTTGCAGGGACGCGAGGGACTCTCAAGCTTAGGGCCCACTGGTGCGGGTGAAACCACCGACCACCGACGCGAGCCAGGTTCCCCCTCAGGATAAAAGGACCAGCGCCCAATGCGAAATTGCTCTTCCCTTCCCTTTCCCGCCGGAGCGCTTGTCGCCACCCTCTGCATCACCTTCACAGGTTGCGAAGGCGACGGGCTCCATAACCAGTCCCCGTCGTTCGTCATCGAGCTGGCCGATTCGGCAGCAAACGAGATCGCAGCCATGGGGCTGCAGGTGCCTGTGGTGGGCCGGGCCTACGTGGTCTTGAGCCGGACCAGCGACCGGGAGCCCCGCCAACAAACCGGTCTCCGAGGCGTTCCCTTTTGGGGTGTCGGGGTGAGAGACATGGCTGGTGGAGATCAGATCACCCTCGAACCCGAAGGAGGTGAAACCATCGGGTACCCCTTGGCCTCCATACACGACCTTCCACCCGGGGAATACGCGGCGCAGGCCTTCCTGAACGTCTTCACGACCTTTCAACGGTCCGACGGCGAAGTGCTCGAGATGCACCTGAACTCTGGCGCCGGGCAGAGCCCGTGGCGGGCTCCCGGCAACGCCTTGAGTGCGCCCCGACAACTCAGGATCGATCCCACGCGGAAAGACACCTTCCGCTTCGTAATTGATCAGGTGCTTCCGGCTCAGCAGCCGATGGAGGAGGGTGGTTCCCTGCAGCAGGGGAACCCACCGGATCAGGGCGATCTCGTTCGGTTCGTGAAGATCCGCAGCGAGGCCGTCTCCGAATTCTGGGGCCAAGACATGTACATCGGCGCCAACATCCTGCTTCCCGCCGACTATTGGACCAATCCGAACCGGCGCTATCCGGTCCTCTATCTCACCGGGCATTTTCCAGGGGGAAGAGTCCCCTTCGGGTATTCCGATGAGCCAGGGAGCTCCCGAGGCCGAAACGCCGGGTTTTCGGAGTTCTGGAGGTCGCCGGAGAGCCCGAAGTTCATTCTCGTCACCGTAAGGGACGCAAACCCATTCTACGATACCGGACACTCCGTGAACTCGGTGAACGTGGGGCCTTACGGGGACGCATTCGTCGAAGAGCTCATCCCCCACCTGGAGTCGGAGTTCCGGATGATTCCCGCACCTTGGGCCAGGGTCCTGGCCGGCGGATCGACCGGCGGGTGGGAGGCGCTGGCAATCCAGATCTTCAACCCCGACGACTTCGGGGGAGCCTGGGGGTGGTGCCCCGATCCGGTTGATTTCCACTACTACCAGATCGTCAACATCTACGAGGACGAGAACGCCTACACATCCGGAACCGAATGGGTAAAAACCGAACGCCCCAACGCCCGGCGTCCGGATGGGAATGTCACCTCCACTATACGCCAGGAGTCCAGCTACGAACGGGCGGTGGGTCCCAATGGCAGATCGGGGGGGCAATGGGCGATTTGGGAGGCCCTTTTCAGCCCGGTGGGAGCAGACGGGTACGCGGCGCCGATCTGGGACCGGGTCACAGGAGAGATCGATCGTGACGTCGCCGAATACTGGCGGGAGAATTGGGACCTGACCCACTACCTCACGCAGAATTGGCCAAGGGTGGGGCGAAGCTTGGAAGGGAAGATCCACATCGCCACCGGGGACATGGACTCCTACTACCTGAACAATGCCGTCGAGCTCATGGAACAGGCTCTCGAGGGGCTCTCCGATCCCGCGCCCGACGCCACCATCGAATACGGCAGGAGAAAGCCCCATTGTTGGATCGGAACGAGTCCCTGGCGCCCAGGAGAAGACCTCACGAACGCAGAATTCGTCCAGGTGGTGGCGAACTACCTGAGGGGGAGAGGGGGAAACTGGTAGGGGGCCTGTCAGGCTTCGTGAGAGACCTGCTCCCAGACCAAAGCCAAATGCTGAGACATCTCCTCCATGGCCGCTACCGAAAGAGTGTCCAGTTTGGATCCGATTTCCCGGCCCACCAACCCTCGGAGGAAGGCCAGCGGGAACTCGAGGTCCCAGTCCAAAAAGGGCTCCGGTCCTCTATCCAGGTTCTGGAGGATCCTCAGCACCAGGTAGGTGTCGTCCAGCAACCCCGCCAATCCCATGGTCATCTCGGGAATCAGATCCATGGGGCGGAGGAAATACTGCTCCGCGTGATCCAGCACCGGCTGGACCGTCCGGACCATCTGCCGACTCCTTGCTTCCTGGGAAGCCCGAGCGAGAAAGATCGGCACAGACTCTATGATTTCGAGGGCGACCTCTGCGGTCTCAAGGACCGTCGGCTCGGGCATATCCGGCGCTCTTTGCCGTATATAGCCTTCCAGATGGTCGAGGCCTCGTGCTTTGGCGCTGTCGATAACCGCCTGAATGTCTTCCAGGCTCATTTTTCGGGCCTCTCAGGGAGTGCAGTAAGGGGACCGCGGTAAGTATAGGCCCCCGGAGGGTGATTGGAAATCCGCACCCGGGGGCCCAATGAAAATATGCATCGAATCCTGGCGCCCTTGGGACTCCCGGTTGGGACCCCGTTAGACCCCCCTGGCGTGCCAGGCCCGGAGGATATCCGCCTCTTTCTCAGGGTCAATTCCTGTTCGCAGGTTCTGATCCTCCTCAGGAAGGGACTTCCACCAATTCAGAGTATCCCTGGCGGTCTCTGCCAGGGGCCGGAAACCAAGACCTGCTTGTATGGCTTTCGTACAGTCATATGCGCTGAAACCCTGCTCCTCCACGCTCGGATAAACCCAGACGGGCATCTCCATCCAGGCCCCCACTTCATTCTCCTTGAGGAAATCAGCGTCGACCCAGGTGATGGTCACAGGAGTGGAGGTAATGGCCCGGATGCCGTAGAGCATCCCGGCCATGGTTAGAGGTGACTGGGGCCCGGTGGCGTTGAACGTACCCGTGTTCTCCGTCTCGAGGAGGTTCACCATGAATTGGCTCAGATCCCTGACATCGATGATCTGGGCCAGGTCCGACCCATCGCCGGGAGCCAGGACCTCTCCTCCCCGGTCGATTCTGACCGGCCAGTACGTGAACCGACCACTGTTATCCATGGGCCCAACGATCAGACCCGGCCGGACCACGATCCCCCGGTCTCCAAAAGCCTGGAGGGTGAGACGTTCGGCCTGAGCTTTGTTGGGGCCGAAGGCAGCGCCGAACCCGGCACCGGATGAAATAGCCTCATCGTAGTCCTCTTCTGTGAAGACCGGCCCATCTTCAGTCAGGCCCATGGTGCTGTTGTCTTTATGGGCAGAAATGCTGGAAACATAGAGGTAGCGACCGACCGAGTCCTTCAGAAGAGCGGTAGCATCATCGGCCCATGAGGCCACGTTTGCGGAATTGTCGATGACGGCATCCCATTCGCGCCCCTCGAGAGCTGAGTAATCGGGCACAGCCCGGTCGCCCACCAACTTCTCCACATCTGGGAATAGATGGGGATTGGTTCGGCCCCGGTTGAAAAGCGTGATGGTATGGCCTCGGGCCAGCGCGTATTCCACTTGGGCAGGCCCGAGGAAGGCGGTCCCGCCGAGAACCAGTATTCTCAGGGATCTCTCGGCCCGAGGAATCCCGGGTTCGACCCCAACTCTCGAATCTTCCCCGGATGCTCCACCCCCCCCTTGCGATCCCGAACACCCAACAGCTGAGAGTCCACCCAGCCCCAACCCTAGCCCAGCAAGCGCCGAACCTGCAAGAAAGTCCCTCCGACTTGCCATCGTCCTATCCTCCTATCGGACTGTTCGTCAATCCCGTTCGGTTTCCCTCCTATTACGCTGGCCTGAGACAACCTGACGCCCGCGTCAGGCTCTCGCCACGGCGGCGCGTCGATCAGACCCACCCTCACTTGCCTTTTTTTTCTGAGCAACGCCCAATATCAGTCCCGTGATCACCCAGATGGCCGCCAGAGGAGCCGTCACGAAAGCCATCGTTGTGAAGCTCATTCCGAGGACCATGAAACCCCGGTTCGACCAAGCACCCACCTGGTCGCCGGTGCGGTATACGGTAGTGTCGATGAAGTTCTTCGCTTTGTATTTCTCTTCCCTTGGCACAACAGTATAAAGGGTTTCCAGGGCCGGTTTCATGAGGCCGTAATTCCAGCCACGTCGAAACACCTGAACCACGAAGAGCACCCAGAGAGTTGGAGACACACCCAAGGCCACCAGGCCGAGCACCGTGACCAACGGGAGAATGGCCAGAGCCACCCCCAACCCGAACCACTTGATGATCCGGCCGGTGAGAAAAGCCTGGGTAAGGAGAGCCAGGATGTTCACCGAAAGATCGATTCTGGCGAAGAAAGCAGCTGGCGCCCCGGGGGTGCTGAAGCTCCGGCTTCCAATATCCGTCTGCTGGTAGTAGATGGCCGTAGATGTGAAGGTGAACAGAAACATGAAGGCGATGATTCCCAGGAGGTAGGGTGACCGGAACGCCTCCCGGACCCCGGCCAGGATCCCCCCTCCCATTGCCTCCTCTTCGTCCCGCCGGCTGCCGAAGCCGGACAGAATCACTCTTTTCCCCAGGCTACGCACCAGCCGTAGGGCAATCTCCAGTAGTACTGCTGAAATCAGGAGCAGGTTCACGGGCCCGAGGATTTCCGCCAGGCTGGCGGTGAGCCCGGCTCCCAAGATTCCCCCCATCGTCCCGCCGATGCCAATGAACCCGAACAATCGTTTCCCCTGATCCGATCTGAAGATGTCGGCCATGAAGGCCCAAAAGACCGACACGACAAAGAGATTAAAGACGCTGGTCCAGCTGAAGAACACCCTTCCCAACCAGACATAGGCCTCGTCCGGAGCTATCCGCATGAGCAGAAAGAAAAGCAGGAGATTCGCGATGAAGAAGCGGTAGGCGAACGGAATGAACTGTTTCCGGGGATACCGTGAGACAGCCCAGGTGAAGAGGGGATGAATGAGAAGCGTTCCGGCCAGCGTCGCCGTGAACATCCAGGCCAGGTTTTCCACGCCTCCCACCACCGCCATCTCGTCCCTGATCGGGCGAATCACGTAGTAGCTGGCGAGGACAAAAAAGAAGTACGCTCCGGAGAGGAGGAGAACGGAAACTTCCTCCGACCGGACTTCGACCACCTTCTGCAACGTTGTGGTGAATCCACCAGGTGGACGGGCCTTGGTTTCCTTATGGACCATTACCGAGCACTTTTCCTCTGGCGACTGCCCGTGGACCGGCGGCACCTCCAACCGGAACCGCCATCGGGCCGGGGGAACCTAGGTGAGAAGGACCACCGAGGAAACTCGACTACCTGCGGGAACCGGCTAACGAAAGGTGTTCCCTTGAACAGAGAATCCATGCTCCTGCGGGCAACCGAACACCGGAAACCATGGGACTTCCTGGTCATCGGTGGCGGAGCCACCGGGGTAGGAGTGGCGGTGGACGCCGCTTCCCGTGGGTACAGCGTCCTCCTCATGGAACAAAGCGACTTCGGGAAGGGGACGTCCAGTCGAAGCACGAAGTTGGTGCACGGGGGTGTCCGGTACCTGCAACAAGGAGACATACCCCTGGTCATGGAGGCCCTCCGGGAACGGGGTCGCCTCAGGCGAAATGCCCCCCACCTGGTCAGGGATCTGGAATTTGTGGTCCCCAACTACGTTTGGTGGGAGGCCCCGTTTTACGGGATCGGAATGAAGGTGTATGACGCCCTGGCGGGGAAGTATGGCTTCGGGAAATCCAAAAACCTCTCGGCGGAAGACACGATCCAACGCCTGCCAACGATCGAAACCGAAGGGCTCAGAGGTGGTGTGGTCTACCACGACGGTCAGTTCGACGATGCCCGACTGCTGTTGGATCTGGCTCAAACCGCCGCGGGCCAGGGGGCGACTCTCCTGAATTACTGCCGGGTCGTGGGGATGGAAAAAGACAGAGACGGCTACATTTCAAGCGTAAGGGCCATCGAAGAAGAGACGAGCAAGGAACTACGACCTCATGCCAGGGTCGTGGTCAATGCCACCGGGGTCTTTACCGACGAGGTCCGGCGCATGGACGATCCCGACGCTCCCGCCATGATCCAGCCCAGTCAGGGTGTTCATATCGTCCTTCCCCGGAGATTCCTGGGCGGAGAATCGGCGATCATGGTCCCGCACACAGACGACGGGAGGGTGCTATTTGCCATCCCGTGGCACGACGTAGTCATTGTGGGCACCACGGATACGCCGGTTTCGGAAACTGATCTGGAACCTGTCCCCTTGGAGGAAGAGGTGGGGTTCCTCCTGACCCACGCCGCCCGATACCTCACGGAAGATCCGACACGAACCGACGTGTTGTCATGTTTCGCAGGGCTCAGGCCCCTGGTGGGCCAGGGAAAGGACGGAGACACGGCCTCCATATCCCGGGATCACACCCTCCAAGTCTCCGGCTCAGGGCTTCTGACCCTCACCGGTGGGAAATGGACGACCTACCGGCGGATGGCCGAGGACGCCGTGGATCACGGGATCGTCCTCGGTGGCCTCGAGCCCCGGGAGTGTATCACCAAGGAGTTGAACATCCACGGGTTCCATACCCACCCCGAGCGTTTCGGGGAGCTGTCAGCCTACGGTTCTGACGCGCCGGCCGTGGAGGCACTGATCCGGTCCGATCCGGATCTGGCGGAGCCGCTGCACCCTCGGCTCCGGCCCAAGGTTGGTGAGGTGGTTTGGGCCGTCCGGGAAGAAATGGCCCGGACCGTGGACGACGTGTTGGCTCGACGGACCCGCTCCCTGGTCCTGGATGCAAGGGCCGCCGTGGAAACGGCTCCCAAAGTGGCGGCGATCATGGCCAAGGAGCTCCACCGGGATAGGCCCTGGGAAAAGACCCAGGTCGAGAGCTTCACCGAGCTGGCAAGGGCCTACTTCCTCGAATAGGCGCAAACCTTCCGGCCCCCGCTGGAGTCAAAAAGAGAAGATGACCCCACACCCAGGAGCGGATCATGGGCGTGCTCTGGCAGGATATTCGCTATTCCCTTCGCTCGCTTGCAAAGTCTCCGGGTTTCAGCTCTGTGGTCATGCTGACACTCGCCGTCGGCATTGGCGCCACGGTAGCCATGTACAGCATCCTCGAAGCCGCCCTGGGTCGAAGCCTCCCATTCCAGGACCCTCAAAGCCTCGTTCTCGGAAGGGCAACGTTCAATGGCAACGTCAATCCCTTCGCGTCTTTTCCCGATTACCTGGACTACCGCGACCAGAACCAGTCGTTCGAGTCCCTGGCCGCGCTGACGGGCTTCACCCTCCCTGTGACCATCACCGGCGTGGACGAACCAGAACGCCTTACCGGCATCCTGGTCACCGGAGGCCTCTTTCCCACCCTGGGTGCCTCGGCCCATCTCGGGCGAACCTTCTCCGCGGAAGAGTCGGCCCCGGGAGGGACCCCGGCCCTCCTCCTCAGTTACGGGTATTGGCAGAGGCAGTTTGGAGGGTCCACGGAGGTCCTTGATCGAACGGTGAACATCAATGGCACTCCGATGCCCATCGTCGGGGTCATGCCGGCGGATTTCCACTTTCTGTATGATGTAGACGCCTGGCTACCCGGTGCGGACGGCGGTCCCATGACCGGGATTCGGCGTTACCACAATTGGGTCATGGTCGGACGTCTAAAGCCGGGGGTGACGACGGAGGAAGCCCAGGCGGAGATGGACCTCATCTCTGCCCAACTCACCGAAGCCTACCCTGAGTCCAACAGCAACAAAGCCCTTCAGATCGACGGTCTCCATGAGGCGCTGGTGGAAGACTACCGTCAGATCCTCTTCATCCTGATGGGGGCCATCCTTCTGGTCCTTCTGATCGCATGTGGAAACGTGGCCAGCCTCCTCATGGCC